>JAGWQN010000014.1 GCA_028869995.1 Rhodospirillales bacterium | reverse complement strand
GATGGCGACGACCCGCGGCCTGCCCTCGGTGAGCGTGCCGGTCTTGTCCATCACCACCGTGTTGACCTTCTCGAGCCGTTCCAGCGCCTCGGCTGAGCGGATCAGCACGCCCGCACCGGCGCCCTTGCCGACGCCCACCATGATCGACATCGGCGTGGCCAAGCCCAGCGCGCAGGGACAGGCGATGATGACCACCGAGACCGCGGCCACGAGCGCATAGGCCAGTGCCGGCGCGGGGCCCCAGACCGACCAGCCGGCGAAGGAAAGCAATGCCACCAGCACCACGGCGGGCACGAACCAGCCGGCAACCTGGTCCGCGAGTCGTTGGATCGGGGCGCGCGACCGCTGTGCTTCTGCCACCATGGCGACGATGCGGGCCAGCATCGTCTCGCTGCCCACTTTCTCCGCCCGCATGACCAGCGCCCCGGTGCCGTTCACCGTACCGCCGATCACCCGTTCCCCGGCCTGTTTTTCCACCGGCATGGACTCGCCGGTGACCATCGATTCGTCGACGGCGCTGCGTCCGTCCAGCACCACGCCGTCGACCGGCACCCCGTCGCCCGGACGAACCCGCAGCCGGTCGCCGACGGCGATCCGCTCCAGCGCGATTTCCTCGTCTGATCCATCCGCAAGTAGCCGCCGTGCGGTCTTGGGGGCGAGATTGAGCAGCGCGCGGATCGCCCCGCCGGTCTGCTCGCGCGCACGCAGCTCCAGCACCTGGCCGAGCAGCACCAGGACCGTGATGACGGCCGCCGCCTCGAAATACACCGCGACGGTGCCATCCATGCCGCGGAAGCCAGCGGGGAAGGCGGCCGGAGCGAGCACGGCAACCACGCTGTACAGCCAGGCCGCACCAGTGCCGAGCGCGATCAGGGTGAACATGTTGAGATTGCGCGTGACCAAAGAGGCCCAGCCGCGCGCGAAGAACGGCCAGCCGGCCCAGAGCACCACGGGCGTCGCGAGCACGAATTGGATCCATGCCGAGAGACGGGGCGCGATCATGCCGTGCAGGCCAAGCCCCGGCACATGGCCACCCATCTCCAGCAGCACGACCGGGATCGTGAGCGCGAGCCCGATCCAGAATCGTCGGCGCATGTCAGCCAGCTCGGGATTCGTGCCGGCCTCAGCGGTGGCCTGCAACGGTTCCAAGGCCATACCGCAGATCGGGCAGGTGCCCGGTCCGGCCTGCCGGATCTGCGGGTGCATTGGGCAGGTATAGATCGTGCCCGAGGCCACAGCCTCGCCCATTGCCGGGGCGGCGGGCGGGAGCGGCGTCAGGTAGCGCCGCGGGTCGGCGATGAACTTCCTGCGGCAGCCGGCCGAGCAGAAATGGAACGCGTGGCCGTCATGCTCCGCCCTATGCGGCGAGGTGGCCGGATCGACGGTCATCCCGCAGACCGGGTCGGTGACCCTTTCCGGCGCCGGCGCCGCCACGGCGTCGTCATGCCTGTGTCCGCTCATCAGACCCTCCTCGCACCCGCGCCCACAGGGGGGGGGGAGTGCTTCGATTACGCTTGCACCATATACCCCTCATAGGTATGGTATCAACATGCATGAAGCGACGAGAAAAGCGGTTCATGGTCGGCTGCGCCGGATCGAAGGTCAGGTCGGCGGCCTGTTGCGCATGGTGCAGGAGGATCGCTACTGCGTGGATGTCTTGACGCAGATCAATGCGGTGCGCGCTGCCCTGCACAAGGTTGAGCAGGAAATCCTCCGCGACCATGTCGCGCATTGCGTCGCTAACGCCTTCGCGTCCGGCGACGTGCTGGACCAGCGGCAGAAGGTCGAGGAACTGGTCGACACGGTCGGCCGCATGACGAGGTAGCGGTGTTGCTGCGAGGCTGTGCGCAGAGGTGGTTGCGGGGACTGGTGGCACTGCTGGTGCTGGGCGGTGTGCTGCTCGCAGGCCAGTCCAGAACAGCCGCAGCAGCGCATCACGCCGTCTCTGGTTACGTCATGTTGATCGCGGCAGGCGTAAGTCACGGGGCACCCTCGCCCTGCTCGCCTGACGAGCCGCGCGGCATACCCTGCTGCCAGACGAGTGCGTGCAGCATTGTCGTCGCGCCGCCCCAGATCGCCGCCGCGGTGACCCCGCCGGTCGCGGGGCGCGTTGTTGCTTTCCTCCTGCTCGCGCCATGCCAGCCCGGCGGCACCATCCCCGATCCCGCCCTGCGGCCACCCCGCGCCGTGATCTGAACCGCCGGCACGCTTTCTAGCGTCCGGCGGGAGGCAAGCCGCGTGGTCGCCATCGCGACCGCGCCATTCTCGCTTCACTCGGATCGGACGCACTATGCGCAGTATTCTTCTTTCCCGACGCGGCTTGCTCGGCGCGAGCGCCGCTGGAATTGCCGCCTTCTCCCAAAGTCCACGCGCCTTCGCCGCTGCGCCGCCGCTTCGCCTGACGGCCGGCCTCCGTACCCTGGAGGTGAACGGCAAGTCCGCTTCGGTGTTCGGCATCACCGGGCCGGACGGCACGCCCGGCCTAGTGATCGCCCCTGGCCAAAGGTTTGCCGTCACACTTGCCAACCGGGCCGGCGAGGACACCATCGTCCACTGGCACGGCCAGACACCGCCCTATCTCCAGGATGGCGTGGTCGAGACCGGCGGTACACTGATCGCGAACGGCGCGGAGCAAGCATACGATTTCGCCGCGCGCCCCGGCACACACTGGATGCATTCCCATCATGGGTTGCAGGAACAGATGCTGCTTGCGGCTCCGCTGATCGTACGCTCCGCCGAGGACGCGCGGATAGATGCGCAGGAGGTGACGGTGCTGCTGCACGACTTCACCTTCCGCGATCCGGCCGAGATTCTCGCTCAACTTGGCGGCATGAGCGGCCACGGCGCGGCGATGCCCCGCATGGCGATGCCCGAGGACGGCGGGGCGTCGCACGCCATGAAATCCACCATAACGGGCGCCAGCATGGACCTCAACGATGTCGACTACGACGCCTATCTCGCCAATGACCGCACGCTCGCCGACCCGCAGGTGGTGCGCACCGAGCGTCGGGGGCACGTGCGCCTGCGGCTGATCAACGGCGCAACGACGACGGCTTTCTGGATCGACCTCGGCGCGCTCGACGGCAGGCTGATCGCCGTCGACGGCGACGCGGTGCGACCGGTTGCCGTGCGCCGTTTCCCGCTGGCGCAGGGCCAGCGCGCCGACGTGCTGCTGGAACTGACGGAGGCTGGCGCATACCCCGTGCTCGCCCAGCGCGAGGGCGACCGGCAGCGCACCGGCATCATCCTGGCCACGCCGCAAGGCAAAGTTGCCAAGGTGGCATCGGAGGCAGAAGGCGCCACCCCGGCCGCGGATCTGTCGCTGGAGGCCCGGCTGGCCGCCGTGCAGCCGCTGCGGCCGCGCGCGCCGGACGTCGCGCGACGCATGGCGCTGACCGGGACGATGAAGCCGTACGTCTGGTCGATCGATGGTCGCACCTGGCGCGACCGCCAGCCGCTTGTCGTGTCACACGGCCAGCGCGTCGAGCTGACCTTCGTGAACAAGAGCCGCATGGCGCATCCGATGCATCTGCACGGGCACCACTTCCAGGTCATGGAACTCAACGGCACCCGCATCGCCGGCGCGATGCGCGACACCGTGCTGGTGCCGGTGGACGGCTCGGTCACGATCGCATTCGATGCCAACAATCCGGGGCGCTGGCTGCTGCACTGCCACAACCTGTTCCACATGGCGACCGGGATGATGACCGAGCTCGTCTACGACAAAGCCGCCTGAAACAAGCTGTCCGAAACAAGGAGAAATCAGATGACATCGTTCCGCAGCGCCGCAATTGCGGCAATCGTCCTCGCCACCTCCACCGGTCTTGCCATCGCGCAGCCTCAGGAGGACCACGCCGTCCATCACGAAGCACAGGCCACCACACCAGCGGCGCCCGCCTCGCAAGGCTCCATGCAGACGCAGGATCAGGATGAAGACCAGGATCAGGCGGGCATGATGGGCCCGGGCATGATGGGCGGCGGCATGATGGGATTTGGCACGATGGGTCGGGGCATGATGGGCCCTGGCCTGACGGGTCGGGGTATGATGGGCGGCGGAGGCATGGCGCCGATGATGCGCATGATGCAGGGCATGACTGAGATGATGCAGGGCATGATGCAGATGATGCAGGCGACGGGCCAGCCCTCCGCACGGCCCGGCATGATGCCGGGCGCGATGATGGAGGGCCGCCTCGCCATCATGAAAACGGAACTTGGCATCACCGATGCGCAGCTTCCGCAATGGGACGCCTTTGCCGCAGCGCTGCGGGCGCGCGTGACGGCAATGCAGGGCATGCGGGCGCAGATGATGCCACAAGGCACCACCGCAAGCTGGCCCGACCGTCTCGCGCAGCATGAGCAGAGGCTGTCGGCCCGTCTCGAGGCGATGAAGGCGATGGAGGGTCCGGTCAAGGCATTGTGGGACTCGTTGTCCGCTGAGCAGCAGCGCAAGGCCGAGGAACTGATGCCCGGTCCGATGGGCATGATGGGCAGGATGTGAGGGTGTCATGCATGATCTGGCGCATCCTTCGCCCACGTACACGCCGCTCTGGCGCACGCGCGGCGGGCTGGCGCTGTGCGGCTTCTTGGCGGTCGCCGGCGTCTACCTGCTCGCGGAGCACACGCTGCATGTGTTCTGGGCGCTGCCCTACCTGCTGCTGCTCGCCTGCCCGCTGATGCACCTGTTCATGCATCACGGGCACGGCGGCCACGATCACGCGGGCCACGCCACCCAGACGGAGCAGCACCATGACCCATGAAGCACCAGCCTATGGGCTGTGGGCGTTGGTCGTCCTGAACTCGGCCGTGTTCATCATCTTCGCGTTCAGCTTCGGCAAGCCGCAAACGCCGCGCGACTGGCGGTCCTTCAGCGCGTTCAGCGCCTTTATCGTGGCGCTGTTCGCGGAAATGTACGGCTTCCCGCTCACGATTTTCCTGCTGTCCGGCTGGCTGCAGGCGCACTATCCCGGCATTGACCCGATGTCGCACGATGCCGGGCATCTGTGGTCAACGCTGCTCGGCCTGAAGGGCAATCCGCACGCCAGCCTGCCGCATATCCTAAGCTACGTCTTCATCGGAGGCGGCTTCGTTCTTTTGTCCTCGGCATGGAACGTCCTGTACCAGGCGCAGCGGCGGCACACGCTTGCGGTGGCGGGCGTGTATGCGCGGGTGCGGCACCCGCAATACATAGCCTTCATCGCGATCATGTTCGGCTTCCTGCTGCAATGGCCGACGCTGCTGACGCTGCTGATGTTTCCCGTCCTGGTCGCGATGTATGTGCACCTCGCCCATGCCGAGGAAGCCGAGGCGCGTCTGGCGTTCGGCGCCTCGTACGACCGCTACGCCGCCGCGGTTCCGGCCTGGTTCCCCCGTCTGTTGCCGGCCAGCGGCGGCCGGCACGGACTTCCCCACAAGTCATGAGGACGTGACATGCACGACGGTAGCATCATGGGTGGCGGTGGCATGTGGCTTGGAATGGGACTCTGGTGGATTCTCATCCTGGTCCTGGTGGTGCTCGGCATCGCCGCGCTCGCGCGCTACGTGTTTGGCGGACGGGACTGACTGGCCGCCTCATGGCGAGCAGGCCGGCGCGGCACAGGCGGCGTCGGCCGCCTTTCGCACGCGAGCAGCGGATCCGCCGTGCCCCGTTGCCATCACCCGTCGTCACGACAGGAGATGATCCATGTCACAGGACCGACACTTCACGACCCGACGTGGCTTCGTCGCGACGATGAGCTTTGGTGGCCTTGGCCTCTACGTGACGTGGGCGGCCTACGGCGCCTCGCCGCTGCCGTTTTTCTCCACACACGCCAGCGACGACGCGGATGCCCATGGCGGGCATGTGATGCAGATGGTGGAAGACGCCGGCCACGTCGATTCGTCGATGACCGGAATGCACGCGGGTGGGCCGCTTTCACCGGCGGAATTCATGCGCCGCCATGCCGAATTCCTGACGCGGTTTCAGGAAGCCGACGGTTCGATCCGTCCAGTGGCAGCCTCGCCCGCGGCTGAGCCGATCGAGGTGTATTTCCTGGCCGGCCGCTTCTCCTTCGAGCCCGACAGGCTGAAGCTCCGGGTTGGCCAACCGTATCGCTTCCAGATGATGGCGAGCGATGTCGCGCACGGCGCTTCGATCGCGTTCGGCCAAGCGAGCCGGATCGTGCGCTTGCGCCCCAACGTGGTGACAACGCTCGACCTCACCTTCCTGCAGGCAGGCACGCATCTCGTCTACTGCACCGTCTATTGCGGGCCCGGGCATGACGGCATGCGCGGCCTGATCACCGTGGCCTGAGGAGGGAACAAGGACGGACAGCACATTCCCGGTTGGTGCGGCGAATCACGACGAGGCCGATCGGGTGCCGCTCTCCGCGCGGATAGCCGCACTGCCGCGCGTGGATCGCGGGCTGCTGCTGGGGTTTGTTTGCGTCTCACTTCTGGCGTTGGTGTTGGGGCTCGGTTTCGGGCTGACGACGGCCCTGGCGCGGGGGGATGATCGCCCTGGACGCTGACAGCGCGTATCGGGTTTTGACGCTGCACGGCACGTCGGCATTCTTCTGGTGGCTGTACCTTGCGCAGGTGGCGCTGATGATCGGGCTGGTGGCGGGTGAAAGCACGGAAGGGCTGAAGGCGTGACCGTTGATCATCGTGGGCGTCGTCGTGCTCGTGTCCGGGCTGGTCCTGTCGGAGGGCACCGCTCTGCTGCGTACGCCCTTGCTGTACGACGCCGATCCCGACCTCGGGCGGGAGGACCCGCAGGCGCTTGCCGGGATGGCCGGGGGGTACCTGTTGCTGGCGCTTGGGCCGGTGCTGACTAGCTTGGTGGCGATCGTCACCCTGCTGCGAGCCTGTCCGTCGTCGAATGCTTTGGGACTGGGCTGCTGCCGGTTTGGTGGACACCGAGATAAGGTTTTTCATCGGATCGGAGGTCGAGGATGGGGCGTCGAGTATTCAGTCGCGAGTTCAAGCTCGAGGCGGTCAGGCTGATCAAGGAACGAGGGGTGGCGGTGGCACAGGCTGCTCGCGACCTGGACGTGGCGGAGAGCGTGCTGCGGCGTTGGGTCCGGGAAGAAGGCGTGGATCCGCAGCAGTCCTTTCCGGGTCATGGCCAGGTGAAACCCGAGCAGCAGGAGATCACCCAGCTACGCCACGAAGTGGCGAGACTGAAGGCAGAGCGTGACATTCTAAAAAAGGCCGCGGCCTACTTCGCGAAGGAGTCGATATGAAGGTAAGCGTCCGCGGAGAGACGCCTTGCGCGTGTAGGATTGGATCGGTGTGCTGGGAGGCATGGGTGAGCGCAAGCATGCTGCGAGTGTGGCAGCCACTGTGGCTGCCACGGATACGCCGACGATGCCGCGGGTTGAGATTGTCGGTGAGCGCCGGCGTGCGCACGATGCGGGTTTCCGCGCTGGGGTGGTGACGGAGTCCTTGGTACCGGGCACGCGGATACAGGAGTTGGCGCGTCGGCACGGCATCTGCGCAAGCCTGATTTATCGGTGGCGGCGTTTGGCGGCCCCGCAGGTTGGTGCGGCGTCAGCAGTCCGTCTGGTGCCGGTTCGGGGGATCGAGACGCGAGCACCGACGACGCATGCCGGGCCGGCCCGACCGGTTGGCGGGGCGGGGCGCGAGGGGATGATCGAGATTGAGCTGAGCAACGGCGTGCGGGTGCGCGTCGGTGGCGAGGTGAGCGTGGCGGCGCTGCGCCGGGTGATGATGGTGTTGGGCGGGTGATTGCGCCGCCGGCGGGAGTTCGGATCTGGCTGGTGGCGGGGGCGACCGACATGCGGCGAGGGTTCGATGGCTTGGCTGCCTTGGTGGCCCAGCAACTCAACCGTGATCCGTTCAGTGGCCAGGTATTTGCTTTCCGCGGCCGTCGCGGCCACTTGATCAAGCTGCTGTTCTGGGACGGCCAAGGGCTCGTGCTCTACGCCAAGCGGCTGGAGCGCGGACATTTCGTATGGCCGGTGGGCGATGAGGGGGAGGTGTCGCTGACGCCGGCGCAACTGTCGATGCTGACCGAGGGGATCGACTGGCGGGCGCCGGCGCCCACCTGGCAGCCTGAGATGATCGGCTGATCTCTGTGCTTCGCTGATTTTTGTTTGGTGCGGCGCGGGCGCCGGAGCGAGTCTGCGCGGGATGTCGCCAGCTTCCCCGGAGTTGCCGAACGACGTCGCCGCCTTGCAGGCGATGGTGGCGGCACAGGCCGCCGAACTCGCTGCCCAGGCGGCGGAACTTGCGACGGCGCGCGCTGGCATTATCGAGCAGCGCTACGAGATCGAGACGCTCAAGGCGCGGCTCCTGCGGGCGCTGCGGGTCACGTTCGGCCGCTCCTCGGAGAAGCTTCGCGACCGGGTCGAGCAGTTTGAGTTGCTGCTGGCGGATATCGACGAGTTGCTGGCGGAGGTCGCGGCGCCCGGGAGCCCCGACGCGGAGCCAGTGGCGCCGGGCGCACCCAAGCCGGTGCGCCGTCCGCTGCCTGCGACGCTGCCGCGCGACGTGGTCGAGCACGCCGCTCCCTGCCACGACGTGACGGGAGCCTGCCTTGCCTGTGGTGGGGTGCTGCGCAAGCTGGGCGAGGACGTGACCGAGGTGCTGGATTACGTGCCCGGATCGTTCCGCGTGGTTCGCCACGTACGGCCAAAGCTATCCTGCCGCTCCTGCGAGACGATCACCCAGGCGCCGGGTCCCGCGCTGCCGATCCGCCGCGGCCGTGCCGGCGCCGGGCTGCTCGCCCATGTGCTGGTCGCCAAATACTGCGATCATCTGCCGCTGCACCGCCAGGCCGAGATCTACGCTCGCGAGAGCATCGATCTGCCGCGCTCGACGCTGGCCGACATGGTGGGGCAGACGGCACGTCTCCTGCGGCCCCTGGTCGATGCCCTCGGCCGGCATGTGATGGCCGGGGACCGGGTGCATGCCGACGACACCGTGGTACCGGTGCTGGAGCCCGGGCTGGGCCGCACGCGAACCGCGCGGCTGTGGACCTATGTGCGCGATGACCGGCCGTTCGGCGGCACCGACCCGCCGGCGGCGCTCTACCGCTACTCGCCGGACCGCAAGGGCGAGCACCCGCGTGAGCATCTGCAGACGTTCCGCGGCATCCTCCAGGCCGATGGCTATGCCGGCTTCGCCGGGCTCTACGGTGATGGCCGCGTGGTCGAGGCGGCGTGCCTGGCCCATGCGCGGCGCAAGTTCTGGGATGTGCACGAGGCGACCAAGTCACCGCTCGCACGCGAAGCACTGGACCAGATCGCCGCCCTCTACCGGATCGAGGCCACGATCCGTGGCCGCCCGCCCGATCAGCGCCTCGCCGTCCGCCAGGAACACACCGCACCGCTGATGACCGAGTTGCACGACTGGCTCGACGCGACCCGCGCCCGCATCTCCGGGCGTAGCGAACTCGCCGCCGCGATCCGTTACGCGCTCACGCGCTGGGAAGCACTGACCTTGATCCTGCGCGATGGGCGGGCCTGTATCGATAACTCGGCCGCCGAGCGCGCCATGCGGCCGATCGCCGTCGGGCGGCGCAACTGGACCTTCGCCGGCTCCGACGCCGGCGGCGAACGCGCCGCGGCAATCTATAGCCTCATCGAAACGGCGAAGCTCAACGGCCGCGACCCCGAAGCCTATCTGCGCCACGTCATCGAGCGCATCGCCGACCACCCAGTAAACCGCGTCGCCAACCTGCTGCCGTGGAACCTCCCCAACCTCCACCCCAGGCTCGATCAGCGCCTCGCCGCCTGACATACCCCGTCAACCAAAATCACCCCGTCTCTCAGCGGACGCTTACTCGGATTCCGCTCTAGCTATCGAACAACCAAAAGGGTGAGAACGAACCCCCGATCCTGGCCCTACCGACAGTCGTCCCGACGCCACCGATGGTTACCTTGGCGTTGCGCTAGCATCGAGAAAGACCGGAATCGCAACGAGCTGAGTCACAGCTGCCGCTACGGCAAGCGCCGGGAGATTGACCGTATAGAGTAGACCAAGCACGAAACTTCCACCCAGCCAGGCCGTACCACGCAGGGCGTCGAACAACCCGAACGCGGTCGCGCGCCTCTCTCGCGGCACCAGAGGCGAAAGCAGAGCGTGGAATACGGTATCCTGCGTCGCCATACCAATGCCCCACAGCGCTGTTCCAGCAATTGCCGCGCGAACGCCACCGAGGAACAGCAGCGGTACAGCGAGCGCGGAGAGTGCGATGCCGAGGCCAACGACACTCCGGCCGAAGCGATCCAGCAGCCTGCCAAGCACCAGCGCGCCAATCCCCTCCATTGCCATGGCCAAAGCATAGAGCAGAGGAATTGACGGCGGCTGCACCACGCCACCGCGAATGAGGTGAAAGGCGATGAGCGCGAAGTCCACGAAGCCCGCCCCGACCAGCGCCGCCGCGACGCAATAGAGTCGAAACGTGCGCCCGAAGCCGGACCATGTCGCGACCTCCACGAGTGGCATATGCAGCTCGAGCTCTCTTGGATCGGGGTAGAAGATGCGCGCGGTGAACAACACGGCCAGCGAAGCCAGCGCGGGAATCAACAGCAGGGCGAAGCCGTGGCGATAGCCAGTACCGGACGCAAGCAGCCAGGCGATCAGCAGCGGACCACCCAGACCTCCCATCTGATCGAGCGCGGAATGCATGCCGAACGCCCACCCCGCGCCGGTATGGCTCGCTGCGTGCGACAGCATGGCACCGCGGATCGGAGCTCGGATGGCCCGTCCTACACGCTCTGCAATCAGCAGTACCATCGCGGCAGCCCACGACCCGGCAATGGCCAAAAGCGGCACCGAAAGAAGGTTGATGACATAACCCAGCCCCATGATCCGCCAGTACCCCCCGCTGCGGTCGGCGGCGCGGCCGGAAACGTAGCGCACGCCATAGCCGAGAAATTCGCCGACGCCGGCTACCACACTGACGACGACAGCCGAGGCGCCCATGCTGCCGAGAAACGGGCCGGCAACGCTGCGTCCGCCCTCATAGGTCATGTCGGCGAACAGGCTGACGAAGCCGATCAGGACGACGAAGGCAATCGCGCGTCCACGCCCTGTTGTAACCGAAGAACTGCTGTGGTCCGGCGCTGAATTCATCGACGCAACTGAATTCCCGTCACTAACGCACGTCGCGATAGCGCAACGTTGCCGGCCGGCGCAGCAGCGCCTCGCTAAGGAAGTTCACCCCATAGCGTATCGCGGTCATCACCGATCCCTCGGCATGCAACCGTCGTGCTGATGTAGGCATGACCAGGCTCTTGTCAAAATGAACCAACCCAATTGCGGCAAGGCGCCGCGCGATATTCGTGTCCTCGCCATAGAATGGGATCGTCGTGTCGAAGCCACCTATCCGCAGAAGCGCCGCGCCACGCGCGGCAAAGTTCCCGCCAACGACCATGAACCCGGTCAGACGATACGCCGGCGCTGCCAGAAGTCGCCAATAGAGCCGCACAAAGGCGGACTCCACGCGCGTAGCGTCGTGATAGACATAGGGACCACTGACGCAGACCAGTATCTTGTCGCGCTCAAAGGCCTCCAGTACCTGTCGGATCCAACCTCGCGGCATGCGTGTGTCCGCGTCGATGTAAGAGACCGTTTGAGAATGGTTGCTGTGGTATCGGCGGCGGTGATTCAAGCTTGGGATGTGGACCCGAGAGAGCCGTGGCCGGATGGCCGCCATCGCACGCAAGACCAAGCGTTACCCCACTGACCTGACCGACGAGGAGTG
>JAGWQN010000128.1 GCA_028869995.1 Rhodospirillales bacterium | reverse complement strand
GGGATCAGCTGTTTGCGGCTGTCTCGCGCGCCTATGAGGGCGATCTGCAGATGATCGACAGTTCCTCGATCCGCGTTCACCAGCACGCGGCCAACGTCAAAAAGGGGGCGCGACGGCAACCGCCGCTGGGGACGTCGCTGCAGCCCGATGCATGGGGCGTTCGCGCGGTGGACTGACCACCAAGATCCACGCCGTGGTCGATGCCAACGGCAACCCGATCGCGCTCAAGCTGAGCGAAGGCCAGGCGCATGACGGCCGCAGCGCCGCCGACCTGTTGGGCACCGTCAGAGGCGGCCAAATCCTGCTTGCTGACCGCGGCTATGACAGCGACGCCCTGCGAGAGGCGATGGCCGCGCGTGGCGCCTGGGCCAACATCAAGCCCATGCCAAACCGGGTGAATGTCCCGGCCTTCAGCACCTGGCTCTATCGCTGGCGCAACCTCGTCGAGCGCTTCTTCAGCAAGCTTAAGCACTTCCGCGCCGTCGCCACGCGCTTCGAAAAACACGACGCCAACTACCTCGCCCTCGTCAAACTCGCCGCCTCACGCATCTGGATGCGATTTATGAGTCGGTGACCTAAACCTTCCAGCATACCGTCTGCCGGAGACAGGTTCGACGCTCGCCTGCTAGGCCAACGACTGGCGTCTGGCTCAACGTCTCCACCAATATGATGGAACATATATCCGGTTATTTTCAGCGTTTCAGTCGCTTCTCCAGGAGGCCTACGCCGATGGACAGCGCCACCGTGACCACGAGATACATCGCGGCCACCGTCAGCCAGATCTCGAAAGCCATAAATGTATTGGCGATGGCATTCAGCCCCTCCGTTGTCAGTTCAGAGACGGCAATGACACTGACGATCGCGGAACTCTTGACCAGTGAGATAATAAGGCTTGTTAGGGGTGGGATGATTAGTGGTAGTGACTGCGGAATAATGACGTACCAGTACTTGTCGCGCGTGGTGAGGCCGATGGCATCCGCCCCTTCGTATTGACCACGTTCCACGGCAACAAGGCCGCCGCGGATGATCTCGCTCGCAAACGAGCCTTCATAGAAGGAAAGCGTCAGCACCGCAGCCATGAACCGTCCGATTCCGAAGATCGGTGCAAAAACGTAATAGAATAGAAAGATCTGAACCAGAAGCGGCGTGTTGCGGATGATCTCGAGATAGAACGTGGCGATGAGCCGACCCGCGATCGAGTTCGACAGCCGCAGGAACGCGGTTACGAGCCCGATCGCCAGCGCCAGTATGAGGCTGATTGCGGTGATCTGCAGCGTCTCGATTAGCCCGCGGGTGAGCGGCCCGAGGATGAGTTTTCCATCGACGAATTTGTAGAGCAACGGTGGAACACGATACCATTGCCAATGATAATGCATGGCCATGGCGCCACGCACGATCAGCCAGGCTATAGCCCCGAGTACGATTACGGCTTGCACCACTTGCAAGCACGCGTGCAGCATCCTCCGACGAGCAACCGCCCTATCGCGCGGAGGAGCCCGACGCGCGGGCACCGCCATCGTGACGGATCCCATCATTTAGCTTCGTACCACCGAGCAATCAGGTGTCATCGCGCACCCTGCCCCCCAAAGGATTTCGTAAAATCCTTATACGACCGCGGCAGGTGGTCAACGACTTTCTCCACGGCCGACGTGGCGCCTCGACTTCCCGCACGGCGTGTTCCACCATCTGCGCACTTGTCCGACGCGAATCCACACACGCGTACCTCCTTGAGAGACACCACGAGCCCATGCGCAACCCGGACTGGCACCTCACACGTATCACGACACACTTGGATTTCATGGCCGAAGGGCTTCGGTGTGGCGATCTGCGGCTGAAATGGTCCAATGCCGAGATGCCGCTCGGCTACTGGCCGATCCCCGCTGCGGTCTGCGTCAGGGGCGAAGGCCCCACACTGCTGCTCGCTGGCGGCACGCATGGCGACGAGTTCGAGGGGCCCACGGCGCTGATGCGCCTTTTAGCTCGTCTACCAGAATTGCGGTTCCAGGGGCGTTTGATCCTGTTCCCCGCGCTGAACGCACCGGCGGTCGCGCGCAGCAGCCGGGTCTCACCGCTTGACGGGGCGAATCTCAACCGCGCCTTTCCCGGTGACGCGAATGGCCAACCCACGGCCATGATCGCGCATCTCGTGGAATCCGTGGTGCTGCCGGTCTGCGACGCCGCCATCGATTTTCATTCCGGTGGAAAGGCGTCCGTCTTTGCGGACAGCGTGCTCGCCACGCGCTGTGAGGACAGGACGTTACACGAGGCCAACTTGGCGTTGGCCCACGCCTTCGCCGGCCCGCGCATCTGGGTGCTCGGCGCGCAAAATGATGACCGCTCCTTCAACGCTGCGGCAAAGCGCCGAGGCGTCCCGATGATCGCAACCGAACTCTCCGGCGGCGGAGGGGTGGACCCCGCGAGCGTAAACCTTGCCCATGACGGCATTCTACGCTGCATGCGCCATCTGCGGATGATTGATTTGGCACCGCTTCCCGTACACACGCCACGCCTGCTGGAGATCGCCTCCGCCGATCACACACTCTACGCACCATGCCAGGGACTGTTCCTACCCAGCTTCGGGCCTGGCGAGGAGGTGACGGCCCATGCACCCGCCGGCACGCTCTACCCGCTGTTCGAGCCGGAACGCCCGCCGGTCGCGCTCGCGTTTCCGGCGAGTGGTGTCGTACTCGCGCGTATCAATCGTGGCTTCGTCGAACGCGGCGAGATGCTGGCGACCATCGCCACGCCCTATCGGGAGGCGAACGGCTGACAGGCACCGTATCGATGGAAGGGATGTCTTCTATGACCAACGGCCCGGCTGCGGGGATGAAGATAGACATGCACGCTCATTTCTATGGCGGCGGGCTCGAGAACGCGCTGCGCCGGCGCAGGACGCGACCATGCCTGAGGGAAGGTGCGGACGGCGGCGAATACCTGGTTGCGATGAACTCTGACTTTCCCTTCACCGCGCCATATTTCGATATCGCGACGGGGCTTGAACAGATGCGCTCCCTCGGGATCACGCACCGCCTACTCACCTTTCCCGGCTCGCTCGGCTTCGATGTGGTGCCGGCCGCGGAATGCGCCGTGCCGATCGCCGCCTTTAATGATCACCTCGCGACCATGGCCCGCGATACTGGGGGCGCCATCATTGGGCTTGCCGGGTTGCCGCTCGCGGACATCGAGATGGCCGGAATGGAACTCGCGAGGGTTCGCCGCGAGCTGAACCTGCCGGGCGCGATCATTCCCTCCAACTACTTCAACTCCATCGAGGATGCGCGGCGGATGGAGCCGTTGCTGGAGGTCGCGAACCGGCATGGAGCGCATCTGATGCTGCACCCCGGCCTGCGCGATGGCGAAGATGTGCCGCCGCCGGCTCAGGATCACCCGCAGTTCCGTGTCTCCGCGGTCGCGTTGCAGTCCCAGGTGTCGCAGAACGTTCTAACCCTGGTCCTGTCGGAGGTGCTGGACACGTACCCCGACATTAGCTTCCACGTCGTCAACCTCGGCGGGACCGTCCCGTTCATCTTTGAGCGCATGGAGAGCATCGCGCGGCATCGCTCACCCGACCAACCTTTTCCAACGGAAAGGCTACGTCGCATCTGGTATGATTGCGCTTCGCTTGGTCCGCGTGCGCTGGAAGCGGCAGTGAAGGTGTATGGCGCGGATCGCATCATGATCGGTTCCGACTACCCGATCTTCCAGTCCGATCCCTATGCCACGACGCTTGTCCCCGCTCGAATCACGGATCATGAACGCGAGGAGGTGGCCAGCGGAACGGCACGACGGCTACTCGAACGGCTCGGTACCATCCTTCGCTAAATGCAACTAGATCGTTCCCGCCGGCGTGAAGCGTGCGACGATCACGTGCGAGGAATCGTAAGTGAGTTCGACCCGCGTGACCGGCACGGCGTCGCGCCAGGTGCGCCGCACCACGACGAGGCAGGCCGCGCCGGCCGGTACGCTCATTGCCCTTGCGACCTCCCGGGAGGCGCTGGTGGCTCGGATGCGATGTTCAGCCCGCGTCCATGGCACGTGAGCGACGAGCCAGGCGCCCGGCCCGAGATCGCGGAAATCCTGGCGAGCCGCCTCCGGCACCGCGGTGAGGCTGATGACGCGGCGTTCCAGGCAGAACGGCGTGTCTCCCGCGAAATGGCGGCAACTGATCTCGAGCAGCCCTGTCCCGGCCGCGACGCCCAGCAGGTCACGATCCAGGCGGGTCGCGCGGCGGATCGCTTGGTGGAGAACCTCGTGGTGGTAGCGCAGGCCGAGTTCGGCCACCTCCGCCCCGACGTCGCTGATCTTCAGCACCGCTGATTGAGAGTGCGGGCGTGCCACGAAACTCCCGGCGCGGCGCCGACGTTCAATCAACCCTGCCTCGGCCAAGCGCGTGAGCGCCTTGTTGACGGTCATGCGCGAACAGTCATAGGCAATGGTAAACTCATGTTCGGACGGAACCCGATGCCCCGGCGGCCATTCCCCGGAGATGATCCGCGCACGAACGTCGCCTAAGATCCGCTCGTAGAGCGCCGCGCCTTGGCGGACATCGCTCCCGTCCATTCGACCTCCGGAACCGTCTCGCGACCGACCTAATCAGGCCTCTCTTGCCAGGACCGGGACGCGAACACCAGCGAGACCATCCGGGCCGCTGCCCGTTCCACGACGAACGCGGCATCACCGTTGTTTAGCATCAGCGCATCGAAGCGCGCCAGCGTCACGGTGCCGCGGCCGGAGGTACCGGCGCAGGGCTCGAGCGCCACGCAGAGCCGGGTGTGGCCCTCGGGCGCCAGGTGGACGCCCTGCGCGGGCGTGATGCGGGTGACGCTGATGTCCCAGGCGTCGCGGCGCGCCATGGCGTTAAGGTCGCGCACCGGGCCGTTCGTCAGCCGGGCGAGAACCGCCGCTTCGCCAGCGAAGGCGAACGGCGGCGCGTCGTCTTCGAGTCGCACGGTGCAGCCATCCACGTCCAGTTGCAGCGGTCCGCCCTCAACGTGCGTTAGGACTCGGTCGATGCCCTCGAAACACGAGAATGGGCCGTCGGCACCGATCGTGGCGAGGCTCACCCGCCAGCCGAAATCCGCTAGCCCTGCGCCTTCGGGGCAGGCGGCGAGTTCCACGGTCGTTCCACTACCGTTTTTCCACGCCATGGTCGGGCACTCATCGAAGCGGATCAAGCGCATTGCAGGCCGGCCATGGGCAGCCCTGCGCTCAGCCGAGAATGCCAGGCAGGTCTAGCCCTTGCGTTCGGGCGCAGTCCAACGCCTCAGCATAGCCGGCGTCAGCGTGACGCATCACACCCGTCGCAGGATCGTTCCAAAGAACGCGGCCGATGCGGCGAGCCGCGCCCTCGCTCCCGTCGCAGCAGATCACCATGCCGGCATGCTGGGAAAATCCCATGCCGACGCCTCCACCATGGTGGATCGAAACCCAGGTGGCGCCGGAGGCGCAGTTGAGGAGCGCGTTGAGCAGCGGCCAGTCGGAGACGGCGTCCGAGCCATCGCGCATGGCTTCGGTCTCACGGTTGGGAGAGGCGACGGAACCCGAATCCAGATGGTCGCGGCCGATCACCACCGGTGCCTTCAGCTCCCCGCTCGCCACCATCTTGTTGAAGGCGAGGCCGAGGCGATGCCGGTCGCCGAGGCCGACCCAGCAGATGCGCGCGGGCAGGCCCTGGAAGCCGATACGCTTTCCGGCCATATCCAGCCAGTTGTGCAGATGGGCGTCGTCTGGAATCAACTCGCGCACCTTGGCATCGGTGCGCGCGATGTCCTCTGGGTCGCCCGACAGCGCCGCCCAGCGGAACGGTCCCACACCACGGCAGAAGAGTGGGCGAATATAGGCCGGTACGAAGCCGGGGAAGCTGAACGCATCCCGCACCCCCTCCTCGAACGCGATCTGACGGATATTATTGCCGTAATCCACGGTCGGGATGCCAGCAAAGTGGAAATGTAGCATCGCGCGGACATGCTCGGCCATCGATTCCCTTGCGGCGCGCTCGGTGCCCTTCGGATCACTTTCCCGGCGCGCTTCCCATTGCGCGAGCGTCCAGCCACGCGGCAGGTAACCGTTGATGGGATCATGCGCCGAGGTTTGGTCGGTCACGATGTCCGGCCGGACGCCGCGGCGCACGAGGTCCGGTAGCACTTCGGCGGCGTTTCCGAGCAAACCCACCGAGACCGGCTTACCGTCGCGCCGTGCCCGTTCCAGCATCGTGAGCGCCTCGTCGAGGTCGCTCGCCTGCGCATCGAGATAGCCGGTTCGCAGGCGGAACTCGATCGAGGAGGGGCGGCACTCGACTGCGAGCAGCGAAGCCCCGGCCATGGTGGCCGCGAGCGGCTGCGCGCCGCCCATGCCGCCTAGTCCTGCGGTGAGGATCCATCGGTTCCTCAGGTCGCCGCCGAAATGCCGTCGTCCCATTTCGACGAATGTTTCGTATGTTCCCTGAACAATGCCCTGCGAGCCGATATAGATCCAGGAGCCGGCCGTCATCTGGCCGTACATCATCAGCCCCTTGCGATCGAGCTCGTTG
>JAGWQN010000013.1 GCA_028869995.1 Rhodospirillales bacterium | reverse complement strand
GTGGAAGCCGAAGCGGCCATGGGTGAGCGTGAAGCCGCCGTCGTCGCGCTGGCGCATCGCGAAGCCATGTCCGAGTGCCGCGATCTCCGGCGCCACCTCCCCGCCCGGCAGGGGCGCCGTGCGCATGACCGATGACAGCATCTTGAGCTGCGGCATGTCGATGCCGACCGACCCCAGGAACAGGCGCGACCAGGCGCCGCCGGCGAGGACCACGGTCTGGCAGCGCACCCGTCCGCGCTCGGTGACCGCCGCTGCGACGCGCCCTCCCTCGGTCTCGATGCCGCGCACCGCGCAGTTCGTGAACACCGAGGCGCCGGCCCGGCGCGCCGCAAGCGCGATGGCGGGCGCCGCCTTCTGCGGCTCTGCCTGTCCGTCGCTCGCGGTATAGAGGGCGCCGGCGTATTTGCGCCCTGTCCCCGGCATCATCCTGGCCACCTCCGCGGAGCTGATGATGCGGGTATCGAGCTGGAACGGACGCGAGTGCTCGAGCCAGGCCTCGCGTTGGGCGATCGCCGCCTCGTCGTCGCAGAGATAGGCGATCCCCCCCGCCCGAAATCCGGTCGAGGCGCCGACGCGCGCATCCATGCCGTTCCATTGGCGCAATGCCTCGATCGCCAGCGGCAATTCGCGCGGGTCGCGCCCCATCTTGCGCACCCAGCCCCAGTTACGGCTGGACTGCTCGGCGCCGATTTCGCCCTTTTCGCAGAGAACGACGGAAACACCTCGCTCGGCCAGGGTCAGCGCCGTGCAGACCCCGGCGATGCCGCCGCCAATGACGACGACGTCGGCCTGCTGCGGCAGCTTTTCGTCCGAGGCGACGGGATCCGGCGTCGGGCCGGGCATCTCAGGCGGCCTCGGCGCGGATCGCGTCGGCGAGCGTGGTGAACAGCCGGTCGAGATGCGACGTCTCGACGATCAGCGGCGGCGAGAGCGCGATGATGTCCCCCGTGGTCCGGATCAGCACGCCGGCATCAAAGCAGCGATGGAAGATCCGCACGGCCCGGTCCGTCGGCTTGCCGGCCCGCAACGACAGTTCGATTCCGGCGACGAGCCCCATGGTGCGGATGTCGATCACATTGGGCAGGCCCCGCAACGCGTGGGCCGCATCCGCGAAGCTCGGTTCGATCGCGCGCGCACGGCCGGGCAGGTCCTCCGCCGTGTGCAGATCGCAGGCGGCAATCGCCGCGGCAGCGGCCAGCGGATGGCCCGAATACGTGTAGCCGTGGAACAGTTCGATGCCTTCCGGCGCGCCATCCACGATGGCGCGGTAGATGCGGTCGTGCACCGCGACCGCCCCCATCGGCACGGCGGCATTGGTCAGCCCTTTTGCCATCGTGATCATGTCAGGCGTGACACCCAGCCGCTCCGCACCGAAATTGGTCCCGAGCCGGCCGAAGCCCGTGATGACTTCGTCGAAGATGAGCAGGATCCCATGCCGGTCGCAGATCGCGCGCAGACGCTCGAGATAGCCCTTGGGCGGAACCAGGACGCCGGTGGAGCCTGCCAGCGGCTCGACGATGACGGCGGCGATGGTGTCGCCGTGCAGGGTCACCATCGCCTCCAGCGCGTCGGCGAAATGGGCGCCGAACTCCGGCTGCCCGCGGCTGAAGGCCTGGTGCTCCGGCGCATGGGTCGAGGGAAGATGGTCGACATAGGGCAGCAGCGCACCGAACGGCTTGCGGTTGGCACCAATACCGCCCACGGACATGCCGCCGAACCCGACGCCGTGATAGCCGCGCTCGCGGCCGATCAGGCGCACGCGCTGCGCCTGCCCGCGCGCGCGGTGGTAGGCGAGCGCGATCTTGAGCGCCGTATCGGCGCTCTCGGACCCGGAATTGGTGAAGAAGATCCGGTCAAGCCCCGGCGGCGTGCGCTCCGCCACCTTGGCGGCGGCTGCAAAGGCGATCGGGTGGCCCATTTGGAAAGTCGGAGCGAAATCCATCGTCGCCGCCTGGCGCTGGATCGCCTCCGTGATCTCGCGGCGGCCGTGGCCCGCGTTCACGCACCAGAGGCCGGCCGTGCCGTCCAGGATCTCGCGATTGTCGTTGCTGTAGTAGAACATGCCCTCGGCGCGAGCCAGCATGCGCGGTCCCACCTTGTAGCCGCGGTTGTTGGTGAACGGCATCCAGAACGCGTCGAGATTATTGGGACGGGGTGCGAGTTCGTTCATCGTTGGCTCCTTGGACGCCCGAGCCTCGCGCGGCGGCGTGCCGAGGGCAAGGAGGGTTGGCGCGGGGCTGCCATCGTGCGATGCGTCGGCCAGAAGCGAAGGAGGCGTTCATGCGCGGACGGATCATCATCGGCACCAGGCGCTACTCGTCGTGGTCGCTGCGGGGTTGGCTGCCGGTGCGGCTGGCGGGGCTCGACGTCGATGAGGTCGTGATGCCGCTGGCTGGCGGTAACACCGCGAGCATCGGCATGGTCTCGCCGGGTGGCACGGTGCCGGTGCTCGACCATGACGGCAACCTGATCTGGGAGTCGCTGGCCATCGCGGAATACTGCGCGGAGCTGAAGCCGGGTCTCTGGCCCGAGGACCGCGCCGCGCGGGCTCTCGCGCGCAGCGTTTCGAGCGAGATGCATGCCGGCTTCCGCGCACTGCGCCAGGCCATGCCGATGAGCCTGTTCCGCAACGCCGCCGGCGCCGGTCGGACGCCCGAGGTGCTCGCGGACATCGCGCGGATCGAGGCGATCTGGCATGACTGCCGCTCGCGCTTCGGCGGTGGCGGCTCCTATCTGTTCGGTGCCACCTTCACGGTGGCGGACGTCATGTACGCACCCGTGGTCTGCCGGTTCCTGACCTATCGGCCCGAGCTCAGCGCCGCGAGCCGCGCGTATTGCGATGCGGTGCGGGCCCACCCGCTCATCGAAGAATGGTATCGCGCGGCCGCGGCGGAACCCGAGTCCTGGCGCCTCGCCGCGACCGAAGCGCCTCTCTGAACGGCTCGCCGCAGGCGCCGCGGCGGGTATCGCCGCCGCAGGTCCGCTTGCGCGCATCGGCACCTCGACCGGATGTCGGGTGGGGGCGGGTCCGTTAACCTGATCGAGAGGATGAGCGGGCACAGCTTGGTCCTGCACCGGCCGCGAGCTGTGTCTTGACGGGCCCCGACGGCATCGCCAGCGGTTGGATCGCTGGTTATGCTTGACCGGAGTCGCCCCGCCATCGCACCGTCCTCGCCGGTTCGGGACCGCTGGCGAGGTCATCGAGATCATGCGTGTTGTCATCATCGGTGCCGGTGTGATCGGCACATCCGTCGCGTTCCGCCTGGCGGAACGGGGGACCCGAACCATCCTCATCGAGGAGGATCGGCCGGGTGCCGGCGCGACGGGAGCCAGTTTTGCGTGGCTCCATGCGCGCGACAAACAACCGCGCGCCTATCACGACCTCAACGTGGCCTCGATGGCCGCGCATGCGGCCCTGCGCTCGGAACTGGGCGCCGTGCCCTGGTTGCACGGCGGCGGCGCCTTGGCCTGGCCGGTCGAGGACGCCGATGTGGGCCGGCTGCGCCGCTGGGGCTATGCGGTCGAGGAAATCTCGCGCGAGGCGGTGCTGGCGCGGGAGCCGGGCCTGGCCGCGGCCGCGATGCGGGACGGCCCCTTCGCCTATTTTCCCGACGAAGCCTGGCTCGATGCCGTGGTCTACGTCGGCGCGATGCTGATCCGTGCCAAGACGTTGGGGGCGGAACTCCGGCGCGACCGGGTCGAGGATCTCCTCATCGAGGAGGGACGGGTCGCCGGCGTGCGGCTGGCCGACGGCACCACCGTTCCCGCCGACGCGGTGGTGAACTGCGCCGGCGCCTGGGCAAACACCGTGGTGCGCGACCCTTCGCTGCACGTGCCCCTGCGCCCGACCCGCAGCCTGCTGGTCGTGACGCCGCCGGTGGCAACGGGGCTTTCGCGGGTCCTGCACACACCGGGCGTGAACCTGCGCCCCGACGGCTCGGGCAGGCTGATGCTGCAATCGGACACAACCGACGCCGAACTCGCCCAGGACAACACGCAGGTGGACACCGCAGCATCGGCCTCGATGCTGATGGACCGGGCGCGCGCGCTGCTTCCGGCCATCGGCGGCGCGACGGCGGAGACGACGCGGATCGGCGTCCGCCCTGTCCCTGCCGACTTGCTGCCGGCTCTCGGTCCCGTACCCGGCGTGCCGGGCTATCACATCGCCGTGACCCCGAATGCCGTAACCCTCGCCGCCCATATCGGCCGGTTGATGGCCGTCGCGGTGACCGATGGGCGGCTGCCGCCGGCCTTGTCGCCGTTCGCGGCGGCGCGGTTCTTCGACGGCGAGAGCAGCCCTCGGACGTCGGACGCTAGCCCATCGTCGAGTTGAACGCGCCCCCGTCGAGGACGAGGTTCTGGCCGACGATGAAGCCGGAAGAGGCGGCGCAGAGAAAGGCGCAGGCGGCACCGAACTCTGCCGGGTCGCCGATGCGGCCGGCGGGAGACCGTTGGGCGCGCAGTTCGATTTCCTCCTCCACCGCGCGACCCGCCTTCTCGGCGGCGACGCGCATGGTTGTGAGCAGCCGGTCGGTGCGGAAGGGTCCAGGCAGCAGATTGTTGATCGTCACATTGTGAGCCGCGACCTGGCGGGCGAGGCCGGCGACGAAACCGGTGAGGCCGGCACGGGCGCCGTTCGACATGCCCAGATTGGGAATCGGCGATTTCACCGATGCGGACGTGATGTTGACGATGCGCCCGAAGCGGCGGGCCGCCATGCCGTCCACCACCGCGCGGATGAGGAAGATGGGTGTCAGCATGTTGGCGTCGATCGCCTTGACCCAGGTCGCACGGTCCCAGTCGCGGAAGTCTCCGGGCGGCGGACCACCGGCGTTGTTGACCAGGATATCCGGCTCAGGACACGCCGCGAGGGCCGCGACCCTCCCTTCCTCGGTGGTGATGTCGCCGGCCACGGCCGTGACCCTAACGCCCGTCGCGGCCCGGATGGCCGCGGCGGTCTCCTCGAGTGGCCCCGGTGTACGAGCGGTGACCACGAGATCGACCCCCTCGCGCG
Source organism: Rhodospirillales bacterium (assembly GCA_028869995.1). Classification (GTDB taxonomy): domain Bacteria; phylum Pseudomonadota; class Alphaproteobacteria; order Acetobacterales; family Acetobacteraceae; genus JAJXXT01. The sequence goes on along the minus strand of JAGWQN010000013.1, from coordinate 43,708 downwards.
CGAGCGCCTCCGCACAGGCGCGGCCAAGACCCTTGCTGGCGGCGCAGACGATGGCCCTTCTGCCCTTGAGACCTGTGTCCATGGATCAGTCCTCCCGTATGAGATCGGCCAGCGCCAAGCGCACGTTAGCCGGGATCGGCACCGGACGCATCGTCTCGCGCGCGACATAGACGTGAACGAAATGCGCCTCCGCGGCGGCGGTGCTGTCGTCGTTGCGAAAAATGCCGAGCTCGTAGCGGATGGACGAGGTGCCGAGACGGGCGATGCGCAGCCCGATGGTGACCAGGTCGGGATAGGAGATCTCGGCATGGAACCGGCATCCGTTCTCGACCACGATGCCGAACGTGTCGGAGCGGCCGGGATCGAGCGTGCCACGGTCGATGAGGACGCGATTCACCGCGGTGTCGATCCACGCATAATAAACCGTGTTGTTGGCGTGGCCGTAAATATCGTTGTCGGACCAGCGTGTCGGGACGGTCTGGAAGACGGGGAAGTCGGCGCGGGTCGCGCGGGGATGTTTGGCGGCCATGATGGGGGGAGAAACTGGCGCCGATGCCGCGCCGCGGCAATGGGTCTCCCCGCCTGCCCGTCCGCGCGCCGCAGGGCGACCGCGCGCGGTGGTGACTTCGGGCCTGCCCGGGCTAGACTGCCGGCCACCGCGATGCCCGGAGAATTGCCGCGCCGGCAATCCGGGCCGCCGGTCAAAGGAGGCCATGATGCGCCGATGGGGTAAGGGTCTGGGACTTGCGGCGTTGTCTCTCGCCGTGTCCGCGCTCGCCTGGAGCGGGATCGGCGAGGCGGCCGCCCCGCCGGTGGTCGTGCCCGCGAAGGTCGGCTCGATGGCCGCTGCGGTTAAGGTTGGCCAGGACCTCTATATGCACGATCGCTTCGGCGGCATGCGCACCTGCAACACGTGTCATACCAATGGCGGACGCGGCCCCGGGAAACTTCCCAATGGCGCAACGATCCCGAGCCTGCAGGGTGCCGCAGCGGCGTTTCCCCGCTTCGTCCCGGCGACCGGCCGCGTCATCACGCTCGAGCAGCAGCTCGTCAAATGCATTGCCGGTGGCATCGGGGGCAGGCCGCCGGCGCTCGGCAGCGTCGCCCTGAACGATCTCGCGGCCTATGTCACCTCGCTTTCCAAGGGCGCGGTCATGGGCAGTCAGTTCGAGGGCCATTGAGGGTTCAGGGCCCCCGTTCGCGACCCGCCGGGAGGCGCTTGCCGCCTGCCCCGCGCCCTGCCAAGCACGGCTGATGATGCCTCCGCGGGTCGTGATCACCGCCGACGATTTCGGGCTTTCGCTGGCCGTCAATGAGGCCGTCGAGCGTGCCCACCGCGAGGGGGTGCTGACGGCGGCATCGCTGATGGTCGCGGGCGATGCCGCGGCGGACGCGATCCGGCGGGCGAAGGCGATGCCGGGGCTGCGGGTTGGCTTGCACCTCGTTCTCGTCGACGGGCCGGTGGTGGTGCCGGACGGCCTCGCGCCGGGCCGGGTCCTGCCCAATTCACAGGTTCGTCTGGCCTTCCGCCAGCTCCTGCGCCCACGCGCGCTGCGGCGCGAGGTGGCAGCGCAGTTCCGCGCCTTCGCCGCCTCGGGCCTGGTGCTCGACCACGCCAACGCCCACAAGCACATGCACATGCATCCGCTGGTCGCCGGCAGCATGATCGCCGAGGGCCGCCAGCACGGGCTGCGCGCCGTGCGCGTGCCCGAGGAACCAGGCTCCGGCCTGTGGTGCGGATGGCTGCGCCGGCAAGTGCGCGCGGCCGGCCTCGCGGCCCCGGACGCGGTCTGGGGCCTTGCCGACACCGGGCACATGGATACGTCACGCGCTCTCGCCGCGATGGGCCGGCTGCGGCCAGGGCTGAACGAGATCTATTTTCACCCGGCAACGGAACGCGACCCGCTGCTGGTCCGGCTGATGCCGGATTACGATCACGAGGGAGAGCTTGCGGCGCTGGTCTCGCCGGACCTGCGCCGGGCGCTGCAGCCGATGCGGCGCGGCGGGTATCTCGACCTGATCTGAATCCGCCTCTACGCTACCGTCGAAACGGAATGGGTCATGAGCAGCAACACCGCGGCCATCTGGCACCACGTCGACGAACACGCGCAAACCTTCAGGCAACTGGCGGACGCGGTCTGGGAAACACCGGAGATCAATTACGCCGAGTTCCGCTCGGCGGCGACGCACAAGGCGGAGCTGGAGCGGCAAGGCTTCCGCGTGACGACCGGCCTGGCGGGCATTCCCACCGCCGTGATGGGCGAGGCCGGCGAAGGCGGCCCGGTGATTGCGATCCTGGGCGAATACGACGCGCTCAGCGGCCTGTCGCAGGAGGCGGACGTCGTTGAGCCGAAACCTCGGCCCGGCGAGGCGGCGGGGCATGGCTGCGGGCATAACCTGCTCGGCGCCGCCTCGATGCTGGCGGCGACGGCCATTCGCGACTGGCTGCGTGAGCATGGCATCGCCGGACGCGTTCGCTATTACGGCTGCCCGGCCGAAGAGGGCGGGGCCGCCAAGGCGTTCATGGCTCGCGACGGCGTGTTCAGCGATGTCGATGTGGCCATCTCCTGGCATCCTGGTCACTTCGCCGGGGTCACGCGCGCCGAGTCGCTGGCGATGACGGTGCTGGACGTGACCTGGACGGGGCGCGCGAGCCACGCCGCTGCCTCCCCCCATCTCGGCCGTTCGGCCCTCGATGCCGCGGAACTGACGAGCGTGGGGCTCAATTACCTGCGCGAGCACGTCCCCTCCTCGGCGCGCATGCATTACGCCTATCTCGATGCCGGCGGGATCGCGCCGAACGTGGTGCAGGCGACATCGACCGTCCGGTACGTCATCCGCGCCGCCGACCTGCCGACGATGAAGACCCTCGTTGCCCGCGTCCGCCGGATCGCCGAGGGCGCGGCACTGATGACCGAGACCTCGGTTGGCATGCACGTCTCGAGCGGCATGTCGAACCTGCTCGGCAACGACGTGCTCGAGCGCGTGATGCACGCCAACCTCGAGCGCCTGGGGCCGCCCGCATTCGATGCGCATGACCTGGCCTACGCGCAGCGCTTCCGCGAAACCCTGTCTCAGGCCGATGTCGAGGCCGCCTACGCGCCGCATGGGATCAAACCGACCGGCGCGGTGCTGGCTGATTCGATCCTGCCGCTCACGTCGCGCGGCGAGGGAGGCCTCGGCTCGACCGATGTCGGCGACGTCTCGTGGGTGGTGCCGACGGTCCAGGCCTGGGGCGCTACCTGTGCCATCGGAACGCCGTTCCACTCCTGGCAGTTCACCGGCCAGGGCAAGGCACCGGCGGCGCACAAGGGCATGATCCACGCGGCGAAGGTGATGGCGGCGACGGCGGTGGACCTGCTGAGCGAACCGGCCCTGATCGCGCAGGCGAAAGACGCCTTCCGTGAGCGGCTCGGCGGGCAGAGCTACGAATGCCCGATCCCGGCCGAGACGAAGCCGCCGGCGCCTCCCGCCGCGGCGCGAACCTGAACGTCATCGCCCGGCTCGGAGGGACGCCCTGCCCTATCGTGGAAGCGGCCGGCCATGACACCGGACGTCCGGCCCGTCGCTAGCGGCGCGCACGGGCGGACACATCTGTCACGGCTGCTGTCCCGGATCGGGCCAGGAATTATCACCGGCGTTGCGGACGACGATCCCAGCGGCATCGCAACCTACGCCCAGGCCGGCGCGCAATACGGCTTCAACATGCTCTGGACCATGCCATTGGCGTTTCCGCTGATGGCTGCGGTGCAGCTGATGTGCGCGCGCATCGGCCGCGTCACCGGCAAGGGCCTCGCCGCCAATATCCGCGACAGTTTTCCTCCGGTTGTGCTCCGCCTCGTGTTGGCGCTGCTGCTCGTCGCCAACACCCTCAACATCGCCGCGGACGTCGCCGCCATGGGCGAGACCGCACAACTCGTCACCGGACTCGACCGGCACGCGATGACCGCGGTTTTTGTCGCCATCACGCTGGGTCTGCAGATTTTCGTACCCTATGATCGTTACGTCTTTTTTCTGAAATGGCTCTCCCTGTCATTGCTCGCCTATGCCGGCGTGCTGGCGAGCGTGCATGTCCCGTGGGGCGCCGTCGCGTGGCACACCGTATGGCCGCGTTTCGCCTGGAATCGTGACAGCGCGGCCGTGATCGTCGGCGTCTTCGGCACCACCATCAGCCCCTACCTGTTCTTTTGGCAGTCGTCCGAGGAAGTGGAGGACATGCTGGAGGAAGGCACGAAGCCCCTGCGCGAGGCACCGCAGACCGGCCCGGACGCGCTGCGCCGGATCGGCTGGGATACGTGGTCGGGCATGTTCTACTCGGATGTCACGGCCTACATCATCATGCTGGCGACGGCGGTCACCCTCCACCCTGCCGGCATCCACGTGATCGACACCGCCGGGCAGGCGGCCAGCGCGCTGCGGCCGCTCGCCGGGCATGGCGCCTACCTGCTGTTCGCGCTTGGCATCTTTGGCGTGGGCTTGATCGGCGTGCCGGTTCTGGCCGCGTCCAGCGCCTATGCGGCCGCCGAGACGTTTGGCTGGACATGGGGCCTTGAGCGCCGGGCGGACCAGGCGCGTGCCTTTTATGGCATCATCGCCGTGAGCGTGCTGGCCGGCCTCCTGCTGCAGTACGCGCCGATCAATCCCATGCGCGCCCTGTTCTGGAGCGCGGTGATCAACGGCATCATCGCCGTGCCCCTCCTCGTCGTGGTGACATGGCTGGCGACACGGCGCGCGATCATGGGTGCGTTCGTCACCGGGCGCTTCATCGCGGTGCTGGGCTGGCTGGCGACCGTGGTGATGGGTGCGGCGGCCCTCGCCATGCTGTGGCCCTAGCTCACGGCCGCCTTCGCCGCCGCTGCTGGCGCGGATCGTTCGCAGGCCCGCCGGCGCGATCCCCGAGGCGTTGCCCGTGTTGCGTCGAGAGCCGTAGCCGATCAGATGGAATCACCGGATCGGGTTTCTTGCTCTAAAAAAGGTACAATCTAAAGCAGCCCGAGTTCGCGCAGCGAACGGGCCATCGCCTCGGGCAACCTCGCCTCACCGGCGGCACGGCGGGCCTTCGCCACATCGGCCGGCGCCGCTTCCGCCGGCAGGTAGCGCCAGCCCTGGAACGGCTTCATCGCCCGGGGCACGACCGCAACGAGCGTTGCCTCCAGGTCCAGCCGCGTCATCGCACTGCCGTCCTCACCCGTCACCGGCTCGATCGCGAGCAGGCGCTGGCGCACACAGAGACTTCCCGCCACCACCCAGTAGATCGAGCCGCCGGCGAGTAGTTCTGCCGCACGCGCCGGCCGGTTGCGGGTGACGTGCGAGAGCCTCCCCTCGCGCGCGAGGCGCTGCGCCTGCCAGTCGCGGATATCGGCGACGTCACGCGCGCCAACCGCCAGCTTCACCAAATGCAGCATCGGTGTCGCGGATTTGGCCATCAGCTCGGCTTCCCCGGTTCCTCCGCCTCATCCCCGGCCGGGCCATGCGCGCCGATGAGCAGGAGCGCCAACAGGTCGCGGGCGAGAGCCGTCGCGTCCGGCGCCTCCAGCAGCGCCTGCTTCTCCGCCGGTGCGAACGGACAGACCATGGCCAGTGTCGTCAGCAGCCCATCATCGGACATCTGCTCGACGGCTTCCCAGTCGACCCTGATTCCGCGGCGCGTGAAAAAACCCCGCAAGGCCGCGACGAGAGCAGCACGCTCGTAGCCGCCCGAGGCGGGCGGGGCGAGATCGGAGGCGGCAAATCTGCGCCAGTCGGCACGTACGCGACGATACCCGCGGTGGACCGGCAGTTCCTGCACGACACGGAACCGGGCGATGCCGGTGAGGGTGATCAGATAGCGGTCATCCTCGGTTTCGGCGAAGGAGGAGATACGGCCGAGGCACCCCACCGCGTACAAGCCCGGCCCGTCGCCCTTGTTCGCCACGGTCGGGTCCGGCTGGATCATCGCCATGAGCCGGCGCTCCCCCAGCGCGTCATCCACCATCGCCTTGTAGCGCGGCTCGAAGATGTTCAGCGGCAGGCGCCCGCGCGGCAGCAGCAGCGCGCCGGTCAGCGGAAAGACGGGAAACGCATCCGGCAGCTCCCCGGCAGCGTCCGGCGGGGTCACATCCGGCGCCTAGCTGAACAGGATCGCTGACAGCTTACGGCGGGCGGCGAGCGTCGTCGGATCGTCGAAGCCCCACGCCTCGAAGAATTTCAGCAACTGCAGACGTGCTGCGTCTTCGTTCCAGGAGCGGTTGCGACGGATGATCTCGAGCAGCGCCTCCGCGGCCTCCTCCCGCTTCCCGGCGGCATTCAACGCGGTCGCCAGGTCGTAGCGTGCCTGGTGGTCCGCGGGATCAGCGGCCAGGCGCGCCTCGAACGCGCCGAGCTGAGCGTGCGCAGCGCGGCCTTCGGCGGCGAGCAGGAGGGCAGAGCGGGCGCCGGCGATCTCGGCATGCTCGGCGATCTTGGCCGGAACCTCGTCGAGCGTCTGCTTCGCCTCGTCCTCGCGCCCCAGAGCCACCAACGCCCGGGCAAGGCCCGCCCAGCCCTCGGGCTTCTCCTGTTCGGCCTGAATCAGGGCGGTGAAGAGCTCGGCCGCCTCCTCGTGGCGGCCCTCCTCGGCGGCGGCCCGGGCTTCGGCGAGCAGATCGGCGGAGGGCATGGCTCCGCCCGCCATCTTGAGCAGCGCCTCGACAAAACGGCGCACCTCGCTTTCCGGCAGGGCACCCTGGAACAGGTCGGCGATCTGCCCCTGCCAGAACGCTGCCACCGTCGGAACGGATTGCAGCGGCAGGCCAAGACCCGCGAGCTGCTGCACCAGGGCCTGGTTTCGATCGATGTCGATCTTGACCAGCTTCAGCCGTCCGCCAGCCGCGCGCACGACCTTCTCCAGGATCGGTGTCAGCGACTTGCAGGGGCCGCACCAGGTTGCCCAGAAATCGACCAGCACGGGCAGGTTGCGCGATGCCTCGATGACGTCGCGCATAAAATTTTTCTGGTCGCCCTCGATGATCGAGACATCGGAGCCATTCGGGGCGGCGCCGTTGGGCGCGGGATTCTGGCCGATCAGCGTTTCCATGGGTCCATCCGGTTCCTGCGAGCCTGCCCCCTAGATGAGCAGCCGTCGCGACGCGACAAGCCACGAAACCGGAGACAGGGCAAGCACCGGGCACATAGCCAACGAAAACCCCCGCCTTGAGGCGGGGGCTTCCTCAGCTCATGTCCAGCGGCGCGAGCCTAGCCGAGCTGCTCGCCATGCAGCGCGATGTCCAGCCCCTCGCGCTCCTCCTCCGCTGTCACCCGCAGGCCGACCGCCGCGTCCGTCGCCTTGAGGATCGCGAAAGAGACGACGCCCGAATAGAGCAGCGTGACGACCACGCCGACCGCCTGCACCCCGAGCTGCGTCAGGCCGCCGGGGAGCTGCGGCTTCGCGGTGAAAGGCCCGAAGGCGAACACCCCGGTGAGCAGCGCGCCGACCACACCGCCGACGCCGTGCACGCCGAAGCAGTCCAGGCTGTCGTCATAGCCGAACGCATGCTTCACCGTGGTCGCCGCCACGTAGCAGACGATTCCCGCGGCCAGGCCGATGACGATCGCTGATCCAGGGAGCACGAAGCCCGACGCCGGAGTGATGGCAACGAGGCCCGCGACCGCACCGGACGCGATGCCGAGCACCGATGGCTTACCCTGCCGGACCCACTCCGCGACCATCCAGGCGAGCGCGGCGGCGGCGGTGGCGATCTGCGTCACCATCATGGCCATGCCGGCCCGTGCGCCCGAGGTGAGGGCGGAGCCCGCGTTGAAGCCGAACCAGCCGACCCACAGCAGGGAGGCCCCGATCACCGCATACGCAACATTGTAGGGCGACATGTTCTCGGTTCCGTAGCCGACGCGCTTGCCGAGGACGAGGGCGCAGACGAGCCCCGCGACACCGGCGTTGATGTGCACGACCGTGCCGCCCGCATAGTCTTCGAGCCCGAGATGGGCTTCCCAGCCCGTGCTGCTCCAGACCCAGTGTGCGACAGGCGCGTAGACCAGAAGCGACCAGGCCACGATGAAGATACACAGCGCCGAAAACTTCATCCGGTCGGCGAAGGCACCGGCAATGAGCGCCGGCGTGATGATCGCGAACGTCATCTGGAACATCATATAGACCGACTCCGGAATGGTCGGGGCCAGCGGACTGCCCTTGTCGTAAGCAGCCCCCATGCCGGAAAGCACGAAACGCGACAGGTCGCCGATATAGGGCGTGCCGTCGGTGAACGCGAGGCTGTAGCCGGCCACCGCCCAGATGATGGTGACGAGGCAGGTGATGGCGAACGACTGCATCAGGGTGGCGAGAACGTTCTTTTTTCGAACCATCCCCGCGTAGAACAAGCCCAGCCCCGGAATCGTCATCATCAGGACCAGGGCCGTGGAGGTCAGCATCCACGCGGTGTCGCCGGAATCGAGCTTGGCAGGCGCCGCGTCGGCCCAGGCCGGGCTCGCGACCGAGAGCGGCAGCAAGGCGAGGAGAGCCGCGTTCAGGAGCTTCTTCATGCGGTTGGGGTTCCCTGACCTGGGTTGGAGGGCTTGCGTGTCGGTTGCGCCGGCGCGGAGAACGGGCCGCGCACGTCGTGGCGCTTCAAGGGCTTGATGATGGCCGTGATCAGCTTCATGTCGCCGCCCGGTCGCTGTTGCTCACCGCCACCCGCCAAAGGCTCGGTGGCGGACGGATGACCACGGCCTAACAAGAACCGTGCCACGCGCCGGCAACGGCCCACGCATTGTCGGCACGCGGGCATTGAGGCACAGGAGAGCGGCCGGTTGCCCAAACAGCGGGCAATCTTGCGCCATGTGCCACCGGTACCGGCGCAACACAGACCGCAGAAGGAGCAGTTCGACCATGAGCCAACAGGTGGAGGTGGATGTCGCGGTCGTCGGCGCGGGCCCGGTTGGCGGCACGCTGGCGCTGCGGCTGGCAGAAGCGGGCATGTCGGTGGCGGTGCTCGATCGCGCCGCGCTGCCGCCGATGGAGCACCCGGATTTCGATGGCCGGGCCTACGCGGTCGCCCTCGCCTCCCAGCGCGTCATGGCGGCGGCCGGCGTGTGGGACGCGCTGCCGATGGAACCGGGTCCGATTCGTGAGATCCGCGTCTCCGACGGTCGACCGGGCCGGCCCGCCTCACCGCTTTTCCTGCATTTCGATGTGGGCGAACTAGCGGGGACGGAAGCGGAGGGGGCGATCGAGGCCTTCGGCTGGATGGTGGAGGCTCGCAGCCTGCGCATGGCGCTGAACGCGCGCCTGTCGGCTCATCCTCGTGTCCGGGTCTTCGCCCCGGCGACCGCGGCGGTGGAGCGCACGGCGAACGGCGCTCGCCTCGCGCTCACGGACGGGACGATCATCTCGGCGCGCCTGGTGGCGGCGGCCGAGGGACGCACCAGCCCGCTGCGCGAGGCAGCGGGGATCGGGGTGACACGGCTCGCCTACCGACAGCACGGGGTCGTCTGTGCGATTGCGCACGAGCACCCGCACGAGGGCGTGGCGCTGGAGCATTTTCTCCCGCCCGGACCCTTCGCACAGTTGCCGCTCGCCCCCGGACCAGCGGGCGAGAACCTGTCCGCCCTGGTGTGGACGGAACGCCCTGAGGTGGCGAAGGCGCTGATGACGTGCACCGCCGGGCGATTGGTGGCGGAGATCGAGCGGCGGATGGGCGGGCATCTCGGCCGCATCCGCCTCGTCGGGCGGCGCTGGTCGTATCCGCTGAGCCTGCTGCACGCCCATCGTTACCACGATACGCGCCTGGTGCTGGTCGGCGACGCCGCGCACGGCATGCACCCGATTGCGGGCCAGGGGCTCAATGTCGGCTTTCAGGATGTCGGGGTCCTCGCGGAGATGCTCGCGGGAGCGACCGACCCCGGCAACAGGGATCTGCTCGCCGCCTATCAGCGCCGGCGTCGGCCAGCGGTGATCCGGATGCTGGCCGCGACCGATGCGTTGGACCGCCTGTTCAGCAATGACAATCCCAAGGTTCGCCTGGCCCGCGACCTCGGGCTCGCGGCCGTGCACCGGTTGCCGACCTTGAAACGTTTTTTCATGCGCCAGGCGATGGGAATCTGAAAGCTAGAGATAAACCGCCTTCATGCCCGCAGGAGGATAACGCGTGCCCGCGGCCGCTCCCTTCGGGATGGCCGCTTCGAGGCGCCGCAGGTCCTCGGCGCTGAGCACCACGCCGGCCGCGCCAAGATTTTCCTCGAAACGCGCCCAGGAACGCGTCCCCGCGAGGGCAACGACGTCCTCGCCCTGGGCGAGCACCCAAGCGATGGCGAGTTGGCCGGGCGTGCAACCCTTCTTCCCGGCAATGGCGACGAGCTTGTCCACGAGAGCGCGGTTGCGCGCGAAATTCTCCCCCTGGAAGCGAGGATGGGCTGCCTGTCGCGCGCCGACCTGGGCGACGTCGGTGTAGCTGCCGGTCAGCAAACCGCGGCCCAGCGGGGCATAGGCGACGAAGGAAATACCAAGCGCGCGGGTGGTGGCCAGGGTCGCCTCGGCGTCGTCGCGATAGAGAATGGAGTACTCGCTCTGAACGGCGGCGATGGGATGAACGGCATGGGCACGCCGGATGGTCTCCGGTGCTGCTTCCGAAAGTCCGAGATGACGAACCTTGCCCTGCGTCACCAGCTTCGCCATGGCGCCGACCGTCTCCTCGATCGGCGTCTCCGGATCCACCCGGTGCTGGTAATAAAGGTCGATGGTCTCGACGCCCAGGCGCCTGAGGCTCGCCTCGCAGCATGCGACGACATAGTCCGGCTTGCCGTTGACGCCGTTGGGCTGGCCTTCGCGCCGAACCTGACCGAACTTCGTCGCCAGCACGACCCGATCGCGCCGGCCCTTCAGCGCGCGGCCCAGCAGCGTTTCGTTGTGACCCCAGCCATACATGTCGGAGCTGTCGACATGGTTGCAGCCGGCATCAATGGCTTTTTGGACCAGAGCTTCGGAAACGGCGTCATCGGCCTCGCCGTAAACCCCGGAGAACGACATGCAGCCGAGACCGACTGCGGTGACCATCGGGCCGTTCGTGCCAAGAACCCGCTGCGCCATCGCCTTCACCCTTCCGTCGGTCTCGCCTCACCATGGATCCGTTTACGGGTGCCGTCCACCCGTCGCGCCGCGTCCCTAATACGCTCCGGCCCAGCCATCCCGACGGGGATCCGACGCCGCCATGCGGATGCCGTTGTCCAGCACGCGAATGACCTGCATCGCGCACGGCCCCTCAAGGTGGCCCACCGGTGCCAGCTTATGTCCGCGCCCGGCAAGGGCCGCGAGCGTGTCGTCCCCGACGTCGCGCTCGATGGTGAGCCTGCCATCTCCCTCGTGTGGCCAGTTGGCTCCCTGGTCGGCCTGGCTCGACGTCCATCGCGGGCGCTCGAGCGCCTGTTGCGGATCGAGGCCCAGGTCGATGAGGCTGGCGACCACCTGCGCGTTGACCTGCACCTGGTTATCGGCCCCCGGCGTGCCGAGCACGGCCCAAAGCTTCCCATGCCGGAAAATCATCGGCGCGTTCATGGTGTGGCGAACGCGCTTTCCCGGAGCGAGACGGTTGGCGTGCCCCTCCGCGAGGTGCCAATACGCCATTCGGTTGTTGAGCAACACGCCGGTCTCCCCGGCGGTCACACCCGAGCCGAACAGTGAGTTCAGGCTCTGGATGCCGGAGATCGCGTTGCCCTCCGCGTCCACGACACAGAAATAGGTGGTGTCCGCAGCCTTGGCGGTCTGCGCGACGTCGGCTGCACGATCGAGAGAGATCCTCGCGGCCAGCGCGTCAGCGTGCGCGTCCGACAACAGGCGCTCGATCGGAACGGAGCCGCTTCGAGGATCGGCGCCGAAGCGCTCCCGGTCGAGGAAGGCGAGCTTCTTGGCTTCGACCAGGACATGGATGCGCTGCGCCTCGTTCATCGCCGCGAGATCGAAACGTTCCGCGATCTTGAGGATCTGCAGCATCGTGAAGCCGGTGGAGTTCGGGGGTGTCTGGCGGATCTCGAAGCCCCGATACGTGATGGCGATCGGCTCCTGAATCTGCGCGTGGAAGGCCGCAAGGTCGGCCTCCGTGATCGCGACGCCACGTTCTGCGCAGCCTGCCGCGAGCGCCTTGGCCAGGCGCCCGCGATAGAAGCTTTCTGCTCCCTCGGCCGCAATGATCTCGAGCGTGCGCGCAAGATTTTCCTGCACGATGAGCGAGCCGAGCGGGGGTGCATGGCCATCCGCGAGGAAGGTCGCGGCGGAACGGGGGTCGGCAGCGAGCTTGCGGACATTGTCGGCGGCGAAGCCACGACCATGCACGGTCAGCCCATAGCCGCCGCGCGCAAGCCCGGTCGCCGGCTCGCAGAGCTTGGCCCATGGCAAGCGCCCGTGCGCCGCATGCAGCGCGCCGATCCCGCCCAGCATCCCGGGAACCGAAACCGAACGTGGCCCCTCGATCTCGATCCCGGCCGGAAAAGCCTCCGGCACGGCGGCAGCGGCAGCCGGGCCGGTGCCATTGAACACCTCGGCCTTGCCGCCGATCCACGCATGATAAAATCCGTCGCCCCCGAGGCCTGACATCATCGGCTCGACGACGCCGAGCGCGAGCGCGATCGCCGCCGCAGCGTCGGCGGCGTTCCCTCCGGCCCGAAGCATGTCGAGACCCGCCTGCGCCGCCATCGGATGGTTGGCGCCCACCGCGCCGTGGCGTCCCATCAACAGCGGACGATGCGCGCGCATCAAAGGGTCTCCCGGAAATGAGCCGCTACGACATCATAAACCCGGTCGCGGTGATCGGGGCGGATGAAGCCGTGTCCCGCATAGGTGAAACGTTCATAACGGACCTGCTTCTGCGCCACCCGCATCGCCGTCACATACTGGTCGCTTTCGTTCTGCGGCACGCGTGGATCGCGGTCCCCATGCAGGACGAGGAGCGGTGCGCGCACCTTGCCCACGTGATGGATCGGCGAGATCTGGCGGAACAGTTCGGTCTCCTCGTGCGGAAATCCGTACTCGCGCGCGCGGTGCGAGCGCCGCCAGGAGCCGGTTCGATCAAGCAACGTCACGTAATCCGCGATACCGTAATAGTCGACGGCACTGCGCCAGAGTTCCGGTTGCAGGCCGATCGCCGCCAGCACGACCCAGCCGCCATAGGACTGACCCATGATCCCGATCCGCTTCGCGTCGATGCCGCGCTGCGCCGAGAGCCAGGCATGCCCCGCCGCGAGATCATCGAGCGTATCGCGGCGCCTCGCCCCGTCATCCGCCTCCATGAAGGCACGTCCATAGCCGGTGCTGCCTCTGATGTTGGGCATCAGCACGGCGAAGCCCTGCGCCAGCAGCATCTGCATATCCGCGCGGAAATTGGCACGGGCCTGGCTGGCGGGCCCGCCATGAACCCAGACAATCGCCGGCCAGCCGCCGGACGGCGGGGCGCCGGCGGGACGCATGAACCAGCCGGCGATCGGCAGGCCGTCGCGGCCCTTCCAGCCGACCAGCTCGGGGCGAACAAACGCGGCCGGATCGACCCCGGCATCGGCCCGCGCATCGGGCGCCGCGATGAGGCGGGCTCGCGACGAGGCGGCATCGATGAACCAGATGCCAGGCAGCGTCACGGGCGATTGTGCGCTGACGGCAATGCCGGACGAATCGGGCCGCCAGGCGAGATCCGCGATAACGCCCCCTTCCGGCAGGCCTGTCGCGTTGGTGCGCTCACCGTCCCGGGGCCCGACCTTGAGGACGGCATAGCCACGGTCATTCTCGATCGTCGCGAGCTGTTTCGAGTCCGGCGAGACGCTCCATGCCTCGACGTCGCGCCCCGACGGCGCGTAGATGTCATTGGCCTGTCCGCTCATCGGGTCGATGGCGCAAAGACGCAGCCAGTCCACCCCGCCCGCATCGGTGATCGCCATGAGTGTGGCGCCAGCCCAACGCACCGCCGCATAGCGTGTCGGGCCGAGACGCGGAACCTCGCGCGCGGCGCCGGAAGCGACGTCCACCAGATGCAGCCTCTGGTCGGACTCGGAACGATTCTCCACGACGGCGATGACGGCTCCGTCCGGCCGCCAGGCGGTCACGGAACAGGCCCCCTCGGTGCGGCGCAGCAGCCGCGTGGTCGCGCCGGTTGCAAGGTCCATGACCAGGACGTCGAAGGCCGATTCGCTGCGATCGTTGGCCGTGTAGGCAAGGCGCGCGCCGTCTGGCGAGAAGGCGCCGAAGTCATGCATCACCGAGTGACTCTCGGTCAGCGCCCTCGGCTGGCGGCCCGGCTCGAGAAGCCAGAATTGCTGGCGTTCGTCGCCTCCGGCGTCGATACCCCAGATCAGGCGGTCGTCCTGGGGCGCGCGCCGCAGAAAAGCGACTTTCTCCGCATGGTCACCGATCTGGCGCGCGTTGCCACCGTCGGCGTCCATCGCCCAGACCTGGGGCAGACCACCTCCGCGCAGGTGATAGAGCGTGCGGCCATCGCTCGACCAAACCGGCGTTGTGATCGACGTGAGACGGGCGAAGTCGTGTGGCAGCGGCATGACGGGCTCCGACGTTTCTTCCGCCAGCATCGCGCGTCGCGCGACGCTGACAACCCCCCCTGCGATGGGATCTGCCATCTCGCCCCGCGCCCAGATCCGGCGCGTACAGGCGGGCCCGCATGCGCCCGCGCCTCTGCGCCGCATCGCCCGGCAGGGTGGACGCTGGGCCGGTGTACCGGCCACCGCCATGCCGTTGCACGCGCGCCGACGCCGACCAGCCGTCGCGATGCCGCCGGTCGCACCGCGGTCTGCATGAATGACCGCCCGACCCGCGCAAGAACGCCGTCATCGTGAAACGCGAGCCGATCGACGCCGCGACGACCGATCGGAGCCAGCACTTTCGGAGTGACCAAACATCGGCTGTGTCGCAGTTCTCACTCGGACGACCGGACCCGCTCGACGTGCGGCGGGGCTTCGCGCCCTCTGCCGTCCGCGCCCATTCATCGCAGCTCGGCGACGTGAGGTTGAATCCACCCGGTCGCAGAGACTATATATGAGGACGGTCTGACCTGGTCATTGCGACCGGCGAACGATTTACGCAGCGCAGGCACCGAAACGGTGGCCGGCATGATGGCGTGCGTGTGTCTTGCGCACCTAGGACCACGTTTCTCAGGAACACCCTCGAACGGCAGGTGCTGGAAACGAACGTGTGGAGGATAGTGTGATGTCTCGCCTGGTGGTGTTGTCGAATCGCCTGCCGCAAGCAGGGCGGACGGCGCAGGCAGGCGGGCTCGCCGTGGCGCTCGCGGATGCCTTGCGACCCGGTTCGCTCTGGTTCGGCTGGAGCGGACGGATCAGCACGGATACCTCCTTGCAGTCACACGACGAACGTGGCGTCACGCACGTCACATTCAATCTCTCGGAAGCGGCGTACCGTGGCTACTACACCGGCTTTTCCAACAACACCCTCTATCCGTTGTTGCTGTTCCGGCTCGGTCTGATGCGGTTCCGTGCAGATGAATTCATGTGCTACGAAGCCGTCAACAACGAGTTTGCGTCAGGCGTGCTGCCGCTGTTGCGCGATGACGATCTGATTTGGATCCACGATTATCACCTGATGCTCGTCCCCGCAGCGTTGCGCGCCGCGGGCAAGCGACAGCGTATCGGCTTTTTCTTTCACACGCCGTTTCCGCCACCGGAGATTTTTGGCGTGATGCCGCGTGCACGCACCCTGCTCAACGGCGTGTGCGGCGCCGACGTGATCGGCTTTCAGACGGCCTCCGATCGTGATGGCTTCCTGGCCTCCGCCACGAGCATGCTCGGTGTCAGGGTCGATCGGGAAAACCGATTCTTTTATGCCGGGCGCGAGGTGCGCACGCTCGTCTGCCCGGTCGGTATCGACGCGGACGACTTCGCGCGCACGGCGCGGGATGCTTCCAGGCGGCTGCCGACCGAACGCCTGCGCCAGAGCCTCCATGGAGCCGCGTTGCTCTTCGGCGCGGACCGTCTGGATCACGCCAAGGGACTGCCCCAGCGGGTGGATGCCTATGACCTGCTGCTCAGCCGTTATCCCGAGCACCGGCGAGCGGTCTGTTTTCTCCAGGTCGCGGCCCCCTCGCGGGAGGAAGTCGCCGAATACCGCCGGTTGCGGCGCGAGCTTGACGAACGGGTCGGCGATCTCAATGGCAGACATGGCGAAGCCGACTGGATTCCCCTGCGCTACATCACGCGAGCCACGCCGCGGACCACCATTGCGGGCTTCTATCGTCTGGCGCGCGTCGGTGTGATCACCCCGCTGCGCGACGGCTTCGGTCTCGGCGCGGCCGAATTCGTCGCGGCCCAGGACCCCGGCGATCCAGGCGTGCTCGTGCTCTCGCGCTTCGCCGGTGCCGCAGCAACGCTCGACGGCGCCATTCTGGTCAACCCTTTTGATAGCGAAGCGATCGCCGAGGCGCTTCACGTCGCATTGACAATGCCGGCAGACGAACGGCTGGCACGTCACGAAAGGCTGCTGGATCGCGTTCGTGCGCAAAGCGCGGCCGATCATGCCCGTCGGTTTCTCGACGCCCTCGCCGGGGTCGGCGCTCAGGTGGAGGAATTGTCCAGTGTCTGAAAATGGTCTCGACCCTGTGCGGATCGCCCTGATCGGCGCCGGCAGCCGCGGCCTCGGCGCGTATGGCGCCCATGTTCTCCGCCGACCCGATCTGGCCCGCATCGTGGCGGTTGCGGATCGGCTCGGCGAGAGGCTGGCCCTGGCCGGACATCTGCACGACATCTCGCCGGCGCATCTCTATCCCTCATGGGAGGCGATGTTGGACTGCGAGCCGGCGTTCGATGCCGTTATAATTGCAACACCGGATCGTGAACACCTGGCGCCGGCGCTGGCGACGATCGAGCGGGCGGCCGGGATCTCGCTGCTGCTCGAAAAGCCGATCTGCCCGACCGAGGAGGAGATGGAGCGCCTTGCCACGGCCGTGGAGGCCTCCGGCGCCGATGTCACGGTGGCCCACGTCCTTCGTTACACGGCGTTTTTCGCCCGCATCCGCGAGCTGCTCGATCGCGGGGTCATAGGCCAGTTGCTCAGCATTCGCCACACGGAACATGTCGGCTACTGGCATTTCGCCCATTCCTACGTACGCGGCAATTGGCGCCGCCTCGATGAAGCAAGCCCGATGCTGCTCGCCAAGGCCTGTCACGATCTCGATATTCTGCGCTGGCTCGCGGGCGCGCCCTGCACGCACGTCGCGTCGTTCGGAACGCTGTCGCATTTTACCTCGGCGAACGCTCCAGCAGGCTCGACCGCGCGCTGCGATCAGGGTTGCCGGATCGAACGGACGTGCCCCTATTCGGCACAGCGCATCTACCTCGAAACACTTCCGCCGGCTTCCGCGTGGCCCCATGACGTGGTGAGTGCCGATACGTCTCCGGCGGCACTCGCGCGAGCCTTGCACGAGGGCCCGTATGGCCGCTGCGTCTATCATTGCGACAACGATGTTGCGGACCATCAGGTGGTGGCACTGCGGTTTGCCAACGGCGTCGATGCCACCCTCAATGTGAGCGCCTTTACCCGCGAGACCACGCGCACGGTCCACCTGATGGGCAGTCATGGCGAGATCACGGGCGATTTCTATGCCAACGCGATCACGGTCGCCGATTTCCGCAACGCCGACACACGGACCAGCCGCCTGACCCTTGTGACGGAAGGCTATCACGGTGGCGGCGACGACGGTCTGATGGTGGACTTTCTCAACCGCGTGCGGGAACGACGACGCAACGGCAAGGTGGAGGAGGCGCCGACCGCACTCGCGGAGTCGCTCGACAGCCATCGGATGGCTTTCGCGGCCGAGCGTGCCCGCCACAGCGGCGACGTCATCCGGCTGGGGGCATAGGAAACGGCGTCCTCTCCTGGCATGGTCGGACCGGCGAGCGAGAGGAGAAGGCGATGGCGGGACGGTTTGCAGGTCGGCGCGCGGTGGTCACCGGCGGGGCGTCGGGGATCGGGGCGGTCATTGCCGACCGTCTGGCCGCGGAGGGCGCGACCGTCGCGCTCTGGGACCGCGATGTTGGTGCTCTGGCGCGCTGCCATGCCGGGCATCGCGAAGCCGTGGACGTGACGGACGAGGCCGCGGTCGCGCGGGCCACGGCGGCAACGGAGGCGGCTCTGGGAGGCATCGACATCCTGGTCGCCTCGGCCGGCATCACCGGGCCGAACGGGCCGACCTGGGACTACCCGGTGGCCGCGTGGCGGCAGGTGATGGCGGTGAACGTGGACGGCGTTTTTCTCACCAACCGGGCCGTTGTACCAGCCATGCTGCGAGGCGGCTGGGGACGGATCGTCAACATCGCCTCCATCGCCGGCAAGGAAGGCAACCCGAACGCGAGCGCCTATTCCGCCTCCAAGGCGGCCGTGATGGCGCTGACCAAGTCGCTGGGCAAGGAGCTCGCCCACACGCCGATCCGCGTGAATGCCGTGGCCCCGGCGGCGGTCGAGACGCCGCTCTTTGCCCAGATGAGCAAGGAGCAGATCGCCTTCATGCTGAGCAAGATCCCGATGGGGCGCTTCGGCACCACGCAGGAAGTCGCCAACCTGGTGTGCTGGCTCGCAAGCGAGGAGGCGAGTTTCTCGACGGGTGCGGTCTTCGACTGTTCGGGTGGTCGTGCGACCTATTAGGACCGGGCCCCGCCCCGCACCGGACTGCCGGCGGCGGTCGGCAGATCCCTTCAACCAGCGGTGCGGGCCATCAGGTCCACGGCCCTGAGCACCACGGCGCTGTCTGGATCGGCGAGTTCGGAAACGATCGTAAAATGATCATGGCCGGCCAGCACCTCCGAGGAGCCGCCCCAGGCCGCGGCGATCTCGCGTGCCTGGCGCTCATACTCTCGTCCCTCCAGGCCGCCGACCATGGCATGGATGTGCCCGCCCGGCCTCGGCAGGCATGCCGGCGAGAGAGAGAGAGCGGTTGCGCGATCCATCTGCAAAGCCCGGTTGATGCTCGTGCGCAGCAGCGGCAACAGGTCGAACAGGCCGGAAAGCGCGAGAGCATGCGGCGCCGGATGCGTGGCTAAGCCTCGCTCCTTCCAATCGGCGGCCATGATCATGGCGGCGAGATGCCCGCCAGCGGAGTGCCCCGCGGCCAGCACCGGCGCGCCATGACGGCGGGCAAGAAAACCGGCACACTCTCGCAGCTGCTCGACGATGATGGTCATCGTGACATGCGGGCACAGATCATAGGACGGCATGGCGACAGCCACGCCATGAGCCAACAATCCGCGCGCCAGATGGCTGAAGGAGGCTCGGTCCAGGCCCTGCCAGTATCCGCCATGGATGAACATGGCGATACGCGCGTCGCGCCGTTCATTCGGCCAGAACAGGTCGAGTTTGCTGCGCTCGGTCGAACCATAGGCGATGCCGGTCTCGGCCTCGGTCCAGGCAGCGCGAAACGCCGCCGCATCGGCCTGCCAGCCGGCCAGGATGGCGGGGTGGCCCGGGACCTTGGCGCGGTTGTTGTATTCGGCTTCGAGCGCGCGATCTTCACCGTCGGGATCATGCTCCATGCGCCGACGCTAGCACGCACGCGCCCGGTGGCCACAACAGGAGCCCTCCGGATCGCCGGCTTGCTTTCTCCAGCCCCTTCCGCTTCCCCTTTGCCCAGGCACGAACCGCGGAGACGCCCATGGCCAACACGATCTTCGACACCGACCTCGATCGGAATGCGGCGAACTTCGTAGCGTTGTCGCCGATCTCATTTCTCGTCCGCTCCGCACGGGTCTGGCCCGGGCGCACCGCCGTGGTGCACGGGGCAAGGCGCTTCACCTATGCGATGATGCTCGAGCGCTGCCGGCGCTTCGCGGCCGCTCTCGCCGCCCGCGGCATCGGGCGGGGCGACACAGTCGCGGTGCTCGCACCCAACACCCCCGCCATGCTCGAAGCGCACTACGCCATCCCGATGGCCGGCGGCGTGATCTGCGCCATCAACACCCGGCTCGACGCCGCAACCGTCGCCTTCATCCTCGACCATTCGGAAGCACGCGCCCTGCTGGTCGATCAGGAGCTCGCGCCCCTCGCCGCCGCGGCCTTGGCACTGGCCCGCAACAAGCCCCTCGTCATCGACATCGCCGACGAAGCGGCCCCGCCGAATCCGCCCATCGGGGCGATCGAATACGAGGCCTTGCTCGCCTCGGGCGACCCGGCGCATCCGATGCATCTGCCCGATGACGAGTGGCAGGCGATTTCGCTCGGCTACACGTCCGGCACCACAGGCGATCCCAAGGGCGTCGTCTGCCACCACCGCGGCGCGCATCTCAACGCGGTGGCGAACGTGCTGGGCCTGGGCCTCACGCCAGAGAGCGTCTATCTCTGGACGCTGCCGATGTTCCACTGCAACGGGTGGACCTATACGTGGGGCGTTACGCTCGCCGGCGGCACCCATGTCTGCCTGCGCCGCGTCGATCCCGCCCTGATCTTCGCGCTCATCGAGCAGGAAGCGGTGACGCACCTGTGCGCAGCCCCGGTGGTCATGACGATGCTGATCCATGCGCCGGCGGACGTTCGCCGCCGCCCGCCGCGCAAGGTCAGGATCGCGACCGGCGGCGCCGCGCCCCCGACGGCGGTGATCGGTGGAATGGAGGCGCTCGGGTTCGAGGTGATGCACCTCTATGGCCTCACCGAAGTCTATGGGCCGGCCACGTTCTGTGCCTGGCAACCCACGGTTGCGCAGATGAGCACCGAGATGCGGGCACGCTTCACCTCGCGTCAGGGCGTGCCGTCGCACATGCTCGAGGACGCCACCGTCATGGACGCCGACGGGCACTCCGTGCCCGCCGACGCGACGACGATGGGCGAACTGATGCTGCGCGGGAACACGGTGATGAAGGGCTACCTGAAGAACCCCGAGGCAACGCGTAAGGCTTTCGCGGGTGGATGGTTTCACACCGGTGACCTCGGCGTGCTGCATCCCGACGGCTATATCGAGATCCGCGACCGCTCGAAGGACATCATCATCTCCGGCGGCGAAAACATCTCCTCCCTCGAAATCGAGCAGGTCCTCTTCCGCCACCCCGCCATCATGGAGGCTGCGGTCGTGGCGCAACCGGATGCGCGCTGGGGCGAGGTGCCGCACGCCTTCGTCACCGCCAAGCCGGGCCATGAGGAATCCCTCACGCCCGACGACGTGATCGCCTTCTGCCGTCAGCATCTGGCCGGCTACAAGGTTCCGAAACACATCACCTTCGGCGCGCTGCCGAAGACCTCGACCGGCAAGATCCAGAAATTCGAGCTGCGGCGCCGCGTCGCCGGCTAACTGTCGGCGCCGATCGCCTCCACCAGCTCCGCCAGCACCGGGCGGAGATGGCGTAACTCGTGCAGATGCGAAGCTGACAGGCGCGCCAACCGAACCTCCGCCTCCGGCATGAGCCGCAGACGCACCCGCCGGCGGTCCTGCTCGTCATGCGCGCGCGCGACCAACCCCGCTTCCTCGAGCCTCTGCGCCAGTTCCACCGCGCTATGATGGCGCACGCCGAGTCGCTCCGCGATCTCGCCCACCGTCGGCTGCAGACCGCCGGGAAAGCCTTTGATCGCGAGCAGCAGCTGGTGCTGCTGCGGTGTCAATCCGGCCTGCCGCGCCGCCGCCTCGCTGAAGCGCAGGAAGCGCCGCAGCGCGTAGCGGAAGTCCGCCAGCAACCTGTAATCCCGCGCCTCGACGCGCCTTGCGCGCTGTTGGGCCATCGCTCGCTCCCTGCTTGACTATATATCGTAATACGATGTAACGCCGCCGCCTGCGAAACCCGCCGCTTCTGGCAACGGTGAACCATCCCGTGGAAACCATCGCTGACACCGCGCCTGCGCCGCCCGACGCCGGCGTGCACCACCTGGCCGATTTCCGCACCAGCCCACGCGTGCTGCTGATCACGGCGGTCGCCATCGTCGTTGGGCTCGCGGGGCTGGCCGCGGGGGTCGTGCTGCTGCGCCTGATCGGCATCGTCACGAACATGGCCTATTTTGGCCGCGTCGCGACGGCGATGCCAGATCTCGGCCGGTCGCCGCTGGGCGTCCTCGCCGTTTTCGTGCCGATCCTTGGCGCCCTGATCGTGGGACTGATGGCGCGCTACGGCAGCGACCGGATTCGCGGCCACGGCATCCCCGAGGCCCTGGAGGCCATTCTTCTCGGCCGCTCCCGCCTCTCGTTCAAGGTCGCGATCCTCAAGCCGCTGTCATCGGCGATCTCGATTGGCACAGGCGGGCCCTTCGGCGCCGAAGGGCCGATCATCATGACCGGTGGCGCCATCGGCTCGCTGCTCGCACAGCTCCTTCCCGTTACGGACACGGAGCGCAAGACCCTGCTGGTCGCCGGCGCCGCGGCCGGTATGACGGCCGTGTTCGGAACCCCGATCGCGGCCATCCTGCTCGCGGTCGAGCTGCTGCTCTTCGAGTGGTCGCCCGGCAGTTTCATTCCGGTGGCGGCGGCAGCGATCACGGCCGAGGTCGGCCGACATGCCCTGGGCATGCCCGGCCCGCTCTTCCCCTTCCGCGGCGGCATGCCGCTCTCGATCGCCGCGGTCATGCTCTGGTGCCTCGTCGGCCTCGCCGCCGGGCTGCTCTCGGGCCTGCTGACCCGTCTCGTCTATGCGTGCGAGGATGTTTTCCAGAAGCTGCCAATCCATTGGATGTGGTGGCCGATGCTGGGTGGCGCGGCCGTCGGCATCGGCGGACTGATCGACCCGCGGGCCCTGGGCGTCGGCTATCCTGAGATCGGCCTGCTGCTGCGCGGCGGCATTCCGCCGGCATCGGCGCTGCTGCTGCTGGCGGTGAAAGGCCTGATCTGGAGTATGGCGCTCGGCTCGGGAACCTCGGGCGGCGTGCTCGCACCCCTGTTGATCATCGGCGGCGCGCTCGGCGCGGTGGCAGCCCCGCTTCTGGCGGTAGCCAGCCCCGGGTTCTGGCCCTTGCTGGCCATGTGCGCGACCATGGGCGGGACGATGCGCTCGCCACTCACGGCGACATTCTTCGCCGTGGAACTGACCGGCAACACGCACGTCCTGCTGCCGCTGCTGGTTGCCTGCGCGACCGCCCATCTGGTGACGGTCCTGCTGATGCGCCGCTCCATCCTCACGGAGAAGGTGGCGCGCCGCGGCCATCACCTGGAACGCGAGTATCGCGTCGACCCGTTCACCATTACGAAAGTCGCCGACATCATGGTGACGGAGGTGGAAACGCTGTCGGCAACAATGACGCTCTATCAGGCGGCCGCGCACCTGACCGATCCCGCTACACGCCACCCGAGTTTCCCGGTCCTGGACGAAGCCGGGCGACCGCTCGGCATCGTCGATCCACCGCGGGTCCTCGCCTGGCGTCGCGCCGGCGAACACCGGCACACGCCCCTCCTCCGGCTGCTCGCCCGGCACCGCCTGCGCGTCGCCTACCCGGACGAGTACGCCGGGGAACTCGCGGAACGGATGATGCGGCTCAACACCGCGCATCTGCCCGTGGTCGCGCGCGCGGATGGCAGGCTCGTCGGTTACGTGAGCTGGCGCGACCTGATGAAGGTTCGCGTCCGCGAGCGCGATCAGGATGAAGCACGCATGGTCTTCTATCGCGTGCGCTGACGCCCCCCCGGCCGCGAGGGCTGCGTTGCGGGACCGGTGCGGGGCGGGCGGAATGGATGCGCCAACCGTCCGTCTGTCGCGGGGCGGGAGGATGCCGGGTCTCTCGTCGTGCCGTCGCTCTTGCCCGGCCTTGCCGGCGATGGCTATCTTCCACCACCAGCGTCCGGACCGGCCGCGCAGCCCAAAAATCTCCGGCAACGCTCGGGGCTCAGGGGCTGCTGGTCGTGGATGCGGCGCCGATTTCGGGTTCCGCCATCAGCCACGCGGTTGCCCGGGGCTCGTTACGATGGCGCATCTCTGCGCGCCTGCCTTTGGTCTGGGGCTGACGTTTTTGGTGGAGGCAAGAGTGGGCGAGTTTGTCGGCCAGAAAGTCATTGTCACCGGTGCGGCGGGCATCCATGGCAAATGGATCGCCGCTGCCTTCGCCCGTGCCGGTGCCACGCTCTGCCTTTCGGACCTGCGCGCGGACAAGCTGGCGCCGCTGCCTGCCGAACTCGAGCTCGACCCCGCCGTCACGCTGACGCACGCGACGGATCTGCGCGAGGCATCATCCATCGCCGAACTGGCGGGGCTGGTGGAGCGTGCGTGGGGCGCGCCCGATGTGCTGATCAACGTCGCCGGTCTCTACC
The DNA here is from genome assembly GCA_028869995.1 of Rhodospirillales bacterium. Lineage (GTDB taxonomy): Bacteria > Pseudomonadota > Alphaproteobacteria > Acetobacterales > Acetobacteraceae > JAJXXT01. The sequence continues at coordinate 19,535 of JAGWQN010000013.1, read as the reverse complement.
CGAGAACCGGTGTGCTGCATGATCTGGATCCCGACGTCTTCGACACGATCATGGCGGTCAACGTGCGCGCGCCGTTCCTCACTGTCCGTGCGTTCACGAAACAAATGATCGCGAAGGGCGTCAAGGGACGGATCGTCAACATCGGTTCCGGCGCGGCACGGCAGATGGTGACGGGCAGCGTCACCTACTGCACCAGCAAGGCGGCGCTCGAACGGCTGAGCAAGGGCCAGGCGCTCGAGCTTGCGCCCTTCGGCATCCGGGTCAATGTGGTCGAGCCCGGCTTCGCTGCGGGAAGCGAGGTGAGCACCCTGCCGGCAGACTACGTGGCGCGGATGGAGGCCAAAATTCCTCTCGGCCGAAGCTCCGGCCCCGACGACGCGTCGGCGGCGGTGATGTTCCTGTGCTCGACCCGCTCAGCCTTCGTCACCGGCGCCGTGGTCGCGGTCGATGGAGGCAACTCGATCGGCACCTATCAGCCGGCGACCCCCTCCGGCTAGGCCGGCGGAGACTGCAACGCCCGGCCGGTCAGGGCCGGCGCGCGACGCAAGCCCGCTCTGCCGCGAGATCAGCCCCGGGGACCGGCCTCGGCGTCCGTCCCCTGGGCCTCGAGCGGTTGATGCCCGGTGCGGCCCGCGGAATGGAGCCGCCGTGTCGCCAGCACCGCCGAGGGCGTCTCGCGGAGCACAGACGTCCTGGCCGCTGACCGAGGCCGGCCGGGCGCGTGGATACGCCCCCCTGGACCACCGGCATCGTTGATGGCAAGAACCGCCGCCTGATGTCCCAGCAATCGGCAGCATTCCTGGACCTCGCGGGCCAAGCCCTTTGGCGCGCACGGATGAAGACGCTGCGAACCCGCGCCGCCTCAGGCCGGGCGGGCCGCCATCTCATCACCCGCCACGCGATCGAGTTCATGCTCGACCGCCTTGCCGGCGGCGCCGCGCCCGAGCCGCATGAGCAGGCCATCGCGGCGCTCGCCCAGGATGCGGTGAGGCTGGCGCGCCGCCTGCCGACGCCCGCGCGAAGCCGCTTGCGGGAGATGGTGCGCGAGGGCCTCGACGGCGAGGCGACGCTGGTGCCGCTGTTTCACCTGCTGCGTACGGCTGCCCTGCAGCGCGCCCGCGGGTTCGACGTGCACTTCGCGGGGCTGGCGGGCGAGCGCCACGACCTCCTGATCACCCGCGACGGCATGGAAGCCGAAATCGCCTGCGACGTGGTCTCCGCCGAGGAGGGTCGCGACGTCCACCGTGGTGCCTGGGTGCGGCTGGTGGACCAGATCGACCCGGACCTGCAAACCTGGCTCGCCGCCCATCCTGGCCGCTACCTGCTCAAGCTCACGCTGCCGCAGGGACTGCGCGTTGCGGACGCGTCGCTGCCGGCCCTGCACGCACGCATCCGCGACATGCTGGCGTCGCAACGACGCAGCGATCATGACGAGGCGGCCGTGCTGCGGCTCGACCCGCTGATGCTGGCCGCAAGCCAGGCCGGCGAGGCCGGCCTGCTGCGTTCCGTTCGCGAGGCTTTCGGGGATCAGGCGCATCTGGCCTTGACGAACGCCGGCGGCAGCCTGCTGGTCATGGCCGCACGCGCCGGACGGGAGGACGAGATCTCGGCCGCCATCCACCGCCGCCTCGCCGCCGTGGCGCCGGCGCGGCTGTCGGGCACGCGGCCCGGGATCATGGCGATCCTGGTGGAGGATACGGACGCGCGGGAGTGGCGCGGGCTGCGCGAGCGACTCGAGCTCGAGGGCGAGGCTCGCCAGTTCCTGACGCGCCAGGAGGCTCGCGCCGTCGTCGCCGTTTCCTGCTGCTCGCGCCTCGAGCTCTTTGCCGCGACCGGCGCCGCGCCCGAAGGCGAGCTGCGCTTCCGCAATCCCAACCACCCGGCGGCGAAGGCTGCCGCTCTCGCGCCCTCGATCCTGTCCTCGATCTGACCCCAAGGCCCGGCCGTCGCACGATGGCAACGCGTCAGCCGGCGCGCTATGTCTGGGTCATGCGCGTCGCCCTGCTGCCGTCGCAAAGCCGCGTCGTCAAGCGCGTCCTGCCGCGCTCCCTGCTCGGCCGGTCGTTGCTGATCATCCTCGCCCCGCTCGTGCTGGTGCTCGCGATCGCGTTGCAGATCTACTATGGCAGCCATCTGGTGCTGATCTCGCGGCGCTTCGCCACCTCGGTCGCCGGCGAGCTGGCGGCGATCACCGATCTCTGGGAACGGACACCCTCACCCGCCGCGCGGGCGCATCTTCGCGACCTCGCCTGGCAGCAGTTCGAACTGCGCATCCAGGTGACACCGGCGGGAACCCTGCCGCCGCCGCGGGCACCCTCCTTCGTCGGCCCGGTCGCCGACGCGCTGAACGACGCCCTCGCGAGCCAGCTGCAGGAGCCCTATTCGCTCGACTGGCGATCTGATCCGCAATCCGTGCTGGTCAGCGTGCGTGTGGCGAACAGCGTGCTACGCTTCGCCGTCCCGCGGAAGCGACTCTACACGGGGACGATCTTCATCTTCGTCGTCTGGCTGGTAGGTTCCAGCGCGCTGCTGTTCACCATCGCCGCCCTCTTCATGCGGAACCAGGTCCGCGCCATCCGCCGCCTCGCGGTCGCCGCCGAGGCTTTCGGCAAAGGGCGCGACGCCGCGCCGATCCGGCCAGAGGGAGCAGCCGAGGTACGCGCCGCCGCCATCGCGTTCAATCGCATGCAGGCGCGCATCACCCGCTTTATCGCCCAGCGCACGGAGATGCTTGCCGGCGTTTCGCACGACCTGCGCACGCCGCTCACGCGCCTGCGCCTCGGCCTCGCCGTGCTACCGGTCAGCGATGCAGCGCGGGCGGACGTGGCCGAGATGGAGACGGACATCGCCGAGATGGAGCGGATGATCGCCGGCTATCTTGCCTTCGCACGCGGCGAGGGATCGGAAACGGCACGCCCCGTCGACCTCGACGCCCTGCTTGCCGACATCGCCGAGCGGACCCGCCGCGGGTTTCCAGCAATTACCTATCACAGCAAGGGACCGGCGATCGTGCCACTGCGACCGGACGCGATGACCCGGGCGATCAGCAACCTGGTGGACAACGCCACCCGCCAGGCGCGCCATGTCGCGTTGGCAATTCTCAAGCATGACGCAACGACCGTGGAGATCGCGGTGGACGACGACGGCCCCGGCATCGCCCCCGACCGACGTGAGAGCGTGTTCCGCCCGTTCGAGAGCGGCACCGGCGGCACCGGCCTCGGTCTCGCCATCGCCCGCGACATCGTGCACGCGCATGGTGGCGAACTCATGCTGGAGACGAGTCCTGCCGGTGGCCTGCGTGCCCGCATCGCTTTGCCGGCCTAGGCCTGCGCTGACCGCTCCCAAGTTCTATTCGAGCATGGTGTCCCCGGCGGGATTCGAACCCACGGCCCCAGGATTAGGAATCCTGTGCTCTATCCTGCTGAGCTACGGGGACACTGACAGTCTCATACCGCAACCGGCGCCGCGGCGCCAAACCCGGGCGCAGCCGGACGGGTTGGCCCGCGCGTCGGCACGGTGCAGACTGGAGCCGCACCAAGGGAGCCAGCATGTCCAAGGTCATTATCTCCTGCGCCATCACCGGGGCGATCGCCACCCCCTCGATGTCCGACGCCCTGCCCATCACACCGGAGCAGATCGCCCGCGCCTCGATCGAGGCCGCAGAAGCCGGGGCAGCCATCATCCACTTGCATGCCCGCAATCCCGAGACCGGCGAGCCATCGCCGGATCCGGCCCTGTTCATGCGCTTCCTGCCCATCATCAAGCAGTCCTCCGACGCTGTGCTCAACGTCACCACGGGCGGCGGCCTCAAGATGAGCGTGGAGGAGCGCCTGGCGGCACCGATGGTCGCCAAGCCCGAAATGTGTTCGCTCAACATGGGCTCGATGAATTTCAACATCTCTGCGGGAGCCGATAAGCGCAGCACATGGAAATACGACTGGGAAAAGGACTACCTGGAACGAACAGTCGATCATATATTTAGGAATACTTTTGGCGATGTCGCCCGCATCGTCGAGATCATGGGCAAGGGCCATGGAACTCGTTTCGAGTTCGAGTGCTACGATGTCGGCCACCTCTACAATCTGGCCCATTGCCTCGATAAGGGCGTCGTCGAGCCACCGCTCTTCATCCAGACCATCTTCGGCATCCTGGGCGGCATCGGCGCCGAGCCGCGCAACCTGATGTACATGCGCGAGACCGCGGATCGGCTGTTCGGCAAAGACTATGTCTGGTCGGTGCTCGCCGCCGGCCGCCACCAGATGGCTTTCACGACCATGGCCGGCATCATGGGCGGCAATGTGCGCGTCGGGCTCGAGGACTCGCTCTACATTGCCAAGGGAAAGATGGCGAAGTCCAATGCCGAGCAGGTGGCGAAGATCCGCCGCATCCTCGAGGAGCTTTCGCTCGAAATTGCCACGCCCGCAGAGGCGCGGGCCATGTTGAAACTCAAGGGCGGTGACAAGGTGGGGTTCTGATGGACGCGACAAACGGCGTGCACGCCAGCCTGCTGGCAATGGATACGCATATCGACATCCCCTGGCCGTCGGGCCCCGATTTCTTCTCCCCCGGCCCGCGCCATGTGGACCTGCCGAAACTGCGCGCCGGAGGCATGGGAGCGGCCTTCCTGGCCGCCTATGTCCCCCAGGGCAAGCGCGACCCGGCCGGCCATGCCGCTGCCTGGGAGCGCGCCGCCGGCATGCTCGGCGTGATCGGCGGGCTCGGACGCGAGGGTGCCGTCCTCTGCCGCAACAGCGCCAACATCCGCGCCGCGCGGGCCGCAGGGCAGATCGCCATCGTCCCCGCCGTGGAAAATGGCTACGCGATCGGCGAACAGCCCCAACGTCTGGCTGAGTTGCGGGCCATGGGGGCGACCTACCTGACCATCACCCATAACGGTCACAACGCCCTGGCGGATTCCGCGATTCCCCGCACCGATCTCGGCGACGGATCGGCCGAGCATGGCGGCCTGTCGGCGCTCGGGCGCGAAGCGATCGCGGTTCTCAACCGGGTAGGCATGCTTGCCGACATCGCGCATACGTCGAAGGCGACGATGCTGCAGACCGCGGCGCTGTCGAAATCACCCGTCGTTGCCACCCATTCGTGCATCCGCGCCCTGTGCGATCATGCGCGCAACCTCGATGATGAGCAGCTCGACGCCATGCGCGATTGCGGCGGCGTGGTCCAGATCACCGCCGTCCCCTCCTTCCTCAAGTCCGGCGGCACCGCAGAGACGGTGACACTTGCGGATTTCTGCGACCACATCGACTACGCGGTGAAGCGGATCGGCATCCACCATGTCGGCATTTCGTCCGACTTCGATGGCGGCGGTGGCTTCGTCGGCTGGCAGCATATCGGCGAGAGCCCGAACGTGACCGAGGCGCTGCTTGCGCGCGGCTACGACCCAGCGGCGATCGCGCTGCTGTGGGGCGGCAACTTCCTGCGCTGCATGGAGCGGGCGGAAGCGTTGGCCACGTGATCGCGCGCGTCCGTCTGCCGGACGGCTCCTTGGTGCCCTCCCTGGGACAGGGCACCTGGCACATGGGCGAGGCGAATTCCGACGCGAAGGCGGAGGCTATGGCTCTGCGCGCCGGGCTCGACCTCGGCCTCTCGCTGATCGACACCGCAGAGATGTACGCAGAGGGTGGTGCCGAGCGCGTGGTCGCGCAAGCCATGGCGGGAAGACGGGAGGACGTTTTCCTCGTCTCCAAGGTCTATCCGCACAACGCGTCGCGGCAGGGCTGCATCGCTGCCTGTGAACGCAGCCTGGGCCGGCTCGGCACCGATCGTATCGATCTCTACTTGCTGCACTGGCGCGGTTCGGTGCCGCTCGCCGAGACCATCGCCGCGATGGAAGACCTGCTCGCCGCGGGCAAGATCCGCGCCTGGGGTGTTTCCAATTTCGATGTCGACGACCTTGAAGAGTTATGGGCTGCGGGTGGTACCAACTGTGCCGCCAACCAGGTACTGTACAACCCTGAGCATCGTGGCATCGAATTCGACCTCCTGGCGTGGCAGGCGGCCCGGGGCGTGCCGGTGATGGGCTACACACCGCTCGGCCAGGCTGGGCGCCTGCTGCGGTCCCGAGCCCTCGCGACGGTCGCGGCCCGCCATGGCGCAACCCCCGCGCAGGTCGCCCTGGCATGGGCCGTTCGTTCCGGATGCGTCATCGCCATTCCGAAGGCCGGAACCGTCGAACACGTCACAGCCAACGCAGCCGCCGCGCGGCTGCGGCTGGATGCCGACGATCTCGCGACGATCGACGCAGCCTTACCCCCGCCACGACGCAAGCAGGCCCTGGCGATGCTGTAGCGGCGCCATGGGCGACGGAAGGAGATCATGCCGCTTTCGCGACGAAAGGCAGCGCCATCGAAGCGCCACCATAAAGGGCCAGGTCGCCATTCCCGGAGCAGCAGGGCTTCTCCCCGGCAACGCTCGCGCGGCAACCTCCGAGGCATTGCCAACATGCATCTGACGCCATGAGCCTGTCCTTCGTGCAATACGGTCTCAGCGCCCTCAGCGGCGGTCTGGTCAGCTTCTCTCTCGGTCTCGTCGGTGGTGGCGGCTCGATCCTCGCGGTGCCGCTCATCGTCTATCTCGTTGGCCTGCGCGACCCGCACCTGGCGATCGGCACCAGCGCGCTGGCGGTCGCGTTCAACGCCGCAACCGGGCTGCTGAGCCATGCGCGCGCGCGGACGGTGAAGTGGCGCTGCGGCCTCGTCTTCGCCGCCGCGGGCGTCATCGGCGCATACCTCGGCTCCAGCGCCGGCAAGGCCTTCGACGGCCGGCGCCTGCTGATCCTGTTCGCCTTCGTCATGGTCGCGGTCGGCGTGCTGATGCTGCGTTCCCGGCGCGACCACGGCGCAGAGAGCGCGGAGTGCACACTCGACAACGCACCGAAAGTGCTCGCCACGGGCTTCGGCACCGGTTTGTTCGCCGGGTTCTTCGGTATCGGCGGCGGCTTCCTCATCGTCCCCGGCCTGGTCGCCTCGACCGGCATGCCGATGATCAACGCGATCGGCACGTCGCTCGTCGGGGTGACGGCTTTCGGCCTCACCTCGGCGCTGAACTACGCAGCGTCGGGGCTGGTCGCCTGGGGCGTCGCCCTGGCGTTCATCATCGGTGGCGTCGTCGGCTCCGTGGCGGGCATGCGCCTCGCACGCCGCCTGGCGCACGGGCAGGCCCTGCGGCTGATCTTCGCCGGCATGATCTTCGTCGTCGCCGCCTACATGATCTGGCAAAGTTGGCGTGCGCTGGGAGCGTAGCGCGTTGGCACGCGCCCGCATCCCAGGCATGGATCTGCAGCCAGCCCCGCGAGCGCCCTAGACGGCCGCCCCCGGTGTCGGTGCCGCACAGGTGCCGGCCGCGGCCAGTCCCGCCGCCAGGTCATCGCGCAGATCCTCGACATCCTCGAGACCCACCGAGAAACGGATCACACCGTCTGTGATGCCGAGCTTCGCGCGTTCGGCGGCGCCGATGCGCATATGCGTCGTCGTCGCCGGATGCGTGACCAGCGATTTGGAATCGCCGAGATTGTTGGAAATCCGGATCAGCCTGAGCGCGTTCATCAGCGCGAACGCGGCCGGCTTGCCGCCCCGCAGCTCGAACGTGACCAGGGTGCCGCCGCCGCGCATCTGCGCGGCCGCGAGCTCGCGCTGCGCGAAATCGGGCAATGTCGGGTACCACACACGCGCCACGGCCGATTGGCGCGCGAGCCATCCGGCCAGCTTCTCGGCGCTGCCCTGCGCCGCATCGACACGCAGGGCCAGCGTCTCGAGGCCCTTCAGCAGCACCCAGGCATTGAACGCCGAGAGTGAGGGCCCCGTATTGCGGATATAGGGCTGCAGGACCTCGTTCACCCATTTTTCGCTGCCCAGCACGGCTCCACCGAGCACGCGCCCCTGCCCGTCGCTGTGCTTGGTCAGCGAATAGACCACGACATCGGCGCCGAGTTCGATCGGTTTCTGCAACAGCGGCGTGGCGAAGACATTGTCCACGACAACGATCGCACCGGCCGCATGCGCGAGGGCGCTGACCGTCCGCAGATCGACGATCTCCAGCATCGGGTTGGAGGGCGATTCCAGCAGCACCAGGCTCGCCGGCCGCGCCAGCGCCGTGCGCCAGCCTGCGAGGTCGGCGCCGTCCACGAATTCGGTCTCGATGCCGTAGCGTGGCAGCAGCGTGGAGACGATCCAGTGGCAGGAGCCGAACAACGCCCGCGATGCCACCACGCGGTCGCCCGCCTTCACATGGGATAGAATGGCGGCATGCACCGCGGCCATGCCCGTCGCGGTCACGCGGCAGGCCTGCGCGCCTTCGATCTGGGCAAGACGCTTCTCCAGCATCGCCACGGTCGGATTGCCGAAGCGGGAGTACTGAAAGTGCTGCTCGGTGCCGGTGAAGGTCGCTTCCGCCTGCTCGGCATTCGCATAGACGAAGCCGGATGTCAGGAACAACGCCTCGGCGGTTTCGTCGAAGTTGCTGCGCACGGTGCCGCCGTGCACCAGCGTGGTGGCGGGTCGATAAGCCGTGTCTTTCTGGGATTCGGTCATGCTGTCGGGCCCCTGTCGCTGACCCGGCCTCGATTCGACGCGGCACGCAGGTGCCCCGTCAGCCTCTTTAGCGCGCTTCTTTTACCTCGCCGCAATCCGGCCGGACAAATCACGAGGGCCGGAACGGCCCGGCGCGGTCACCTAGACGCCCTGCCCCGGCCGGTCAACCCTGCGGCCAGCCCGGAGCGATTGCGCCGCCGGCGGCGCTTCCCCTATAACCTCGACCAAGGCCCTCAGCGGCGCGGGTGTAGTTCAATGGTAGAACGGCAGCTTCCCAAGCTGCATACGAGGGTTCGATTCCCTTCACCCGCTCCAGCCGCGTCCAGCACGGGTATGTTTGCATGGGTGTGATGGTGGACGGCGTTTGGGACCCGGCAGCGCGCAGCCTGCCGAGCCAGGGGGGCGTCTTCGTCCGCCAGCCGACCCGCTTTCGCGCCACCATCGCACCCGCGAGCGCGCACCCGCCGGAGTCCGGGCGCTACCGCCTCGTCGTCTCGCTCGCCTGCCCCTGGGCCCACCGTACCCTGATCATGCGCGCCCTCAAGGGGCTGGAGGGGCTGATCGGCGTCTCGGTCACCCATTGGCTGATGGCTGACCAGGGCTGGACCTTCGCCCCTGGCCCGGGCGTGGTTGCCGCGCCGGTGCCCGGCGTCACGGCCGTGCACGAGCTCTACCGCCACGCCGATCCCCGCTACACGGGCCGCGTCACCGTCCCGCTGCTGTGGGACGCGGCCAGCCGGACGATCGTCAACAATGAGTCCGCGGAGATCCTGCGCATCCTCAACAGCGCCTTCGACGGCATCGGCGCGGATCGCGCCGACTACTATCCGCAGGCGTTGCGCGACGAGATCGATGCCGTCAACGAACGCGTCTACGAGACGGTGAACAACGGTGTCTATCGTGCCGGATTCGCAACGACGCAGCAAGCCTACGAGGCGGCGCTGTATCCGCTCTTCACCACCCTCGACTGGCTCGAAGAACGCCTGGCCGGGCACGATTTCCTGGTGGGCAACCAGCTCACCGAAGCCGATATCCGCCTGTTCACCACCCTGGTGCGCTTCGATGCCGTCTATCACGGGCATTTCAAATGCAACCTGCGCAGGCTGGTGGACTATCCACGGCTCGCCTCCTTCGCCCGTCGCATCTACGAGATGCCGGGCATCGGCGCGACCTGCGATTTCGAGCACATCCGCCGCCATTACTACGAGAGCCATCGCCACCTGAACCCGAACGGAATCGTCCCAGCCGGTCCGGCGCAGGATTTTCGCTCCGCCTGAGCCTCCGCGCGGGCCGCGGCGATGCCTGCGCGGCATAGCCGACCCGCGCCTTGCCGCAGCCCCGCCTCATCAACGGAGAACAGGATGGTCCCACATCGGCATGGTCGCCCCGGCCACACATCCGCTCCCGACCCCTACCAGATCCGCGTCGGCGAGCGACCGCTGATCAAGGTCGGAGCCGCTCATTTCGACCTCACCGATCCCTACCGGCTCGCCGTCACCGTCTCCTGGCCCGTCTTCTTCGCCTGCATGTTCGCGATCGAGATCCTCGTGAACGTCGCCTTCGCTCTGCTTTACCTCGCGCAGCCAGGCTCGATCGCCAACGCCCGACCCGGCGCGTTCGGCGATGCCTTCTTCTTTTCGATCGAGACGCTGGCCACCGTCGGCTACGGCGTACTCGCGCCGGCGACAAACTGGGGCCATCTGGTCTCGGCGGCCGAGATCATGGTCGGGCTCACCTTCACCGCCCTCATGACGGGGCTGATCTTCGTCCGCTTCTCTCGTCCCAAGCCCAACGTCCTGTTCGCCGACAACGCGGTGATCACACAACACGACGGCCAGCCGACATTGATGATCCGCCTGGCCTATGCCCGCACCGGACTCGTCGTCGGTGCCGAGGCTCATGTCTATTTCGTGCACCTCACCCGCAGCAGCGAGGGTAGGACGTTTCGTCTTCCGCATGAATTGCGGCTGGTGCGCAGCCGGACACCGCTTTTCGTTCTCACCTGGACCCTGATGCACGTGATCGATGAACATTCTCCGTTGCATGGGATGGCCCGCGAGGACCTGCTCGACCACGATATTCGCCTGACCGTCACGGTCCAGGCGCGCGAACACGCGCTGGCCCGCGATTTCTTCGAGGTCAAGACCTATGCCGGAAGCGAGATCCTTTTCGGGATGGCCTACATGGACACCATCATGACCGCCGCCGACGGTGCCACCCGTGCCGATATCCGGCGTATCCATCTGGTCGAGCCGGACGGGCTCGCCAACTGATCGTCACCACGAGCCACGCCCGCGCGAAAGGCCAGACCATGACCGACACCCGCTCCGTTCCGCTTCGTCCCGCCAACCTTGCCCCGCCGGCACCCCTCTATCCCTGGCCCACGCCCTTTCAGTCGGCCCTGTTCCTCGCCGTCGACGTCGATGCGGAGGCCGCCTGGACGAGCAAGGACGACGCCCATGCCGCCCGCCTGGTCACGATGAGCTATGGGGGTTTCGAGGCACGGGTCGGCACGCCGAAGCTGCTGGAGCTGTTCGATCAACTCGGCCTCAAGGCCACGTTTTTCACCACCGGCTGGGCCGTCGACGCACACCCGGCGATGGCGGAGGCGATTCTGCGCGCCGGCCACGAGATCGGCCATCATGGGTATCACCATCTGCTGCCGGACCCTGGCGTGACCCACGTGGCCGAGGAGCTCGATCGCGGCTTCGACGTCCTCAAGCGCCGACTGGGCGTGGTGCCCCGCGGCTATCGCGCGCCGTATGGCGAGTTCACCGCCGAGCTGCAGACGGCTCTGGTCGCGCGCGGCATCACCTACACCTCGTCGTTCCGCGATGATGTGCGTCCCTATCGCCATGTGCTCGCCGATGGCAGCCCGGGTCCGGTCGAGCTGCCCGTGACCCCCTCATACGACGACTGGATGCTGGGCCTTTCGGCCCGTTTCAGCCCGCGGCCGATTTTCCCCCGCGAGCACGTGCTTTCGCTCTGGCGCGACGAGCTGGACGAGACGCGCGATTGGGGCGCCATGGCGACGACCGTTCTGCACCCGCAATGCAGCGGCCGGCCCATGCGGCTGCGTCTGCTGCGTGAGTTCCTGACCTATGCGCGCAGCTGTGGCGATCTCTGGATCGCCACCGGCTCCGAGATCGCCGATCACTTCCTCCGTCACGAGGCCGCCTGATGTCGCGCATCCTCGTCATCAATCCCAACAGCTCCGCCTCGGTCACCGCCGCGATCGATGCCGCCATCGTCGCGCTGCGCCTGCCAGGCGGGCCGACGATCGAAACCCGCACGCTCGCTGAAGGGCCGCCGAGCATCACCACCCAGCGCGATGCCGACGGCGTGGTGATGCCGCTGGTGCGCCTGGTGCAGGACGATCCGGCCGATGCCTTCGTCCTCGCCTGCTTCTCCGATCCGGGGTTGCACGCGGTCCGCGAGGTAGCGGGCGGCCGCCCGGTCATGGGCATCGCCGAATGGGGCCTGCTGCGCGCCCTCACGCTTGGCGAACGCTTCGGCATCATCGCGCTTTCCGCCGCATCGCTCCGTCGCCAGCGGCGCCTGGTCGGCGCGATGGGCCTCGCCACCCGCTATGCTGGCAGCCGCGCCGTCGAGGCGACCGCGGCCGAGACCACCGGTGAGGACGCACGCAGCCGCCTCGCCGAGAGCGGGCGCGCCCTCCTCGAGCGTGACGGTGCCGACGTGCTCGTGCTGGGATGCGCGGGCATGGCAGCGCACCGCGCGGCACTCGCCGCGGAGCTCGGCGTGCCCGTCGTCGAACCGGTGCAGCAGGCAACGGCCGCCGCCCTCGCAGCGGTGCTGCTGGCATGAGCACAGCACTGTTCGCGAGCTACCTGCTCGCTCATGAGGATGGCCGCCAGACGGTGCTGCGCGATCGCTGGATTCTGATCGAGGACAAGCGCATCGCCGCGGTGCAGGCCGCGCGCCCTGCCGCCGCCACCGTTCTCGACCGTCCGGGGCGCTTCGTCCTGCCTGGGCTCATGAACCTGCACAACCACGCCTACAGCGAAGCGATCGCTCGCTCCCTGACGGAGGACGGTCACGCACGCAAGCGCCACCCCAGCATCGTCTATACGGTGCTCCTGCCGTTGTCGCGCCGAGGCATCGACATCCTTTCGCCAGGCGAACGTCTTGCGATCGCGCGCCTCGGCATCCTCCAGCTTCTGCGTGGCGGCGCCACCAGTGTGATGGATGCCTTCCGCAACGGCATCCCGGAGATGTTCGAGGCGGCGGCCGAGATGGGGATCCGCTTCTGGGGTGCGCCCTATGTCTTTTCCACCGCCGATGCCGCGCTTCGGGCCGACGGAACGATGCGCTACGCGGGCGACGATGGCGCCACCGACCTTGCTGCCTGGAAGGCCTTGCATGCGCGCTGGGAGGGCGCGGCAGAGGGTCGCATCCACGTCGTCATGGCTCCGCACGCGACCGATACCTGCGGCCCCGACCTGCTGCGCGAGGCGGCCGCCGAGGCGCGCCGTCGCGGCACCCTCATCACCACCCATATGGCGCAGAGCAAGGAGGAGGTGGCCACCATCGCTGCGCGCCACGCCGGCCGGACTCCGGCAGAATATCTCGACTGGCTCGGTTTGCTGGCGCCGGATCTGCTCGCCGCGCACTGCATCGATTCGACGGATGCCGATCTGCGGCTGATGGCGGCGCGTGGCGCGACCGTGCTCAACTGCCCGCGCGTCTTCGCCCGCTCCGGCACGGCTGCCGCCTTCGCCCGCTTCGCCGCCCACGGCGTTCGCACCGTCGTCGCCACCGACGGCTACAACGCCGACATGCTGGGCGAGCTGCATGCAGCCTCGACGATCTCCAAGATCGCGCTCGGCCGTGCCGACGTCGCCACCGCGCCCGAGCTTCTCGACGCCGTGACCGTCACCGCCGCCGGCGCGGTGGGACGTGCCGAACTCGGAACGATCGCGCCGGGTGCGACCGCCGACCTCACCGTCGTCGATGTCACCCATCCGCAGCTCCATCCGCTGGCGGACCCCCGGCGTGGCCTCATCGCGCTCGCCAACCGGGCCGACATCGCGGACGTTTTCGTCGACGGTGAGCACCTCGTTGCCGAGGGACGTTGCACCCGCATCGACGAGGCTGCGATCACGGCCGCGGGCAGCGCTGCGATCGCGCGCATCTGGGCGCTGCCGGAAGCGCAGGCCGTCTTCGAGGATTGATGGAACTTCCCGTCGAAGCGGCTCTCCCCGCCCTGCGCGAGGCGCTGCGCGAGCATCGCTCGGCACTGCTCGTCGCCCCGCCCGGCGCCGGCAAGACGACGCGCGTGCCGCCCGCGCTGCTCGGCGAGGACTGGATCCGCGGCGGGCGCATCGTCATGCTGGAGCCGCGGCGGCTTGCAGCCCGCGCCGCCGCGACCCGCATGGCCGGCGAGCGTGGCGAGACGCCGGGCGGGCTGATCGGGTTTCGTACCCGTATCGATTCCGCAACCGGTCCGGGGATGCGCATCGAGGTCCTGACCGAGGGGCTCCTGGTGCGCCGCCTGCTCACGGATCCGGGGCTCGAGGGCGTGTCCCTGGTGATCCTCGACGAGGTGCATGAGCGCAGCATCGAAGCGGACCTCGCGATCGCGCTGTGCCGCGAAGTCCAGTCGCTGCGGCCGGAACTGCGCCTTCTGGCGATGTCGGCGACGCCGGATATGCAACGTCTCGCCCCCCTGCTCGCCGGTCCGGTCGTTGCGGCGGAGGGACGCACCTTCCCCACCGACATCCGCCACGCCAAACGCGACCTCGCGCATCCGCGCGACCTGCCGTCCGCCGCCGCGCGCGCCGTGCGCGAGGCGCTGGCCGATTCGCCGGGCGACATCCTCGTCTTCCTGCCGGGCATGGCCGAGATCCGTCGCACGGAGGAAGCCATCGGTGCGTGCGACGCCGACGTGCTCGCGCTGCACGGCGATTTGCCGCCCGCCACGCAGTTGGCCGCCCTCTCGCCCGGCGAGCGCCGGCGCGTGGTGCTTGCCACCTCGATCGCCGAAACCTCGCTGACCATCCCCGGCGTGCGCATGGTCGTCGATGGCGGGTTTCGCCGCGCCCCGGTGTTCGACCCGGGCTCCGGGCTGACCCGGCTCACCACCGCGCGCATCAGCCGCGCCGCCGCGACCCAGCGCGCCGGGCGTGCGGGTCGCGAGGGACCAGGCATCGTCATCCGGCTGTGGACCACGGCGCTGCATCGCGGCCTGCCGGCGTCGGAGCGCCCCGAAATCCTCGCTGCCGACCTTGCTCCGCTCTGCCTCACATGCGCGGCATGGGGCGCCACACCGGAGTCGCTGCCCTTTCCCGACGCGCCACCGCCCGCGGCGCTTGCGACGGCCACCGCCCTGCTGCGTGACCTCGGTGCCCTCGATGAGGCCAACCGCATCACCGATACCGGCCGACGCATGGCAGCACTCGGCGCCCATCCCCGCCTCGCGGCGATGATGCTGGCCGCCCGTTCCCCCGCGGAAGCCGCCCTCGCCGCCGATCTCGCGGCGCTGATGGAGGAGCGCGACCCGTTGCGCGAAGCGGCCAGCGCCGACATCGCGCTCCGGCTCGACGCGCTGGCCCACGATCGCCGTCTCGGCACCCTACGCCGCACCGCCGCGACATACCGGCGCCGCCTCGACACGTCAGCGCCGGCCGAAGGCGAGCCCGGCCGTCTGATCGCCGCGGCCTTCCCGGACCGGATCGCCCAGCGCCGCGAGCCCGGAAGCTTCCGCCTGGCCGGCGGCGGTGGCGCCTCCCTGCCGCTCACCGACCCCCTGGCTCAAGCGCCCTTCCTGGCCATTGCCGCGGTCCAGGTCTCGCGCGGGACGACGATCCGCCTCGCAGCCCCGCTCGACCCCGCGGACCTGCCAGAGCCGGTCGCGGCCAAGGTGACGGTCACGCAGGAAACGGCGTTCGATCCCACGCAGGAAGCCGTGATCGCCCGGCGCCGCCGGCGGCTCGGCGCGCTGATCCTCGAGGATCGCACGATCGCCGTGGACCCCGAGGTCACGGCCCGGGCCCTGGCGGAAGCGGTTTCGCTGCCCTCGCTGCCCTGGACGGATGCGGTCCGCCAGCTCCAGGCCCGCATCGGACTCGCGGCGCGACTGTTCCCGCACGAGGACTGGCCCGATCTCTCGGATCACGCGCTCGCCGCCGACCGGACCTGGCTCGCCCAGGCGCTGTACGGCCGCACCCGGCTGGCCGACGCCGGCAAGCTCGACCTCCTCACCGTGCTGTCGGACCTGCTCGGCCGCAGCCGGCGCCATCGCCTGGAGACAATGCTGCCGGCCGAGATCGCTCTTCCCGGCGGGCGGGCACGGGTGGACTACACACAGCCGGAGCCACTCGCCGCCGCCCGCGCCCAGGCGTTCTATGGGCTTGCCGACACGCCGCGGCTCGCCGAGGGCCGCCTCGTGCCACGGCTTGCTCTGCTCTCCCCGGCGGGCCGGCCGATTGCCGTGACGGCCGATCTGGCGGGGTTCTGGCGGGGCGCGTGGCGGGAGGTGCGAGCCCAGATGCGCGGTCGCTACCCGCGCCATGCCTGGCCCGAGAATCCGTTGGCCGGCTGAACCGGCCTCTGGCTGACATCGATTTAAGTCCGGGGTGAGTCGTATCGTCCCCGGCGCGGTTGTACCAGCGGAAACGAATGATGACGTTGCGGCCAAACCCGCCTGTGAACCGGACCTCGATGCTGCCCGCCGCCCTCCCCCGCCGCACCGCGCTTACCGGAGCGGTGATGCTCTGCGCCGCCCTGCCGCTGCTGGGCTGCGCGCCCGCGCGCGCGGAAGGACCGCGCAGCTTCGCCCCTTTGATTCGGCGTGTGCTGCCAGCGGTGGTGAATATCGCCGTCGAGGAAACGGTCCGCGGGGGCGATCCGCTCGCCGGCCTGCCGCCTGCCATCCGTAGGCAGCTCCGCGACCGGCTGCCGCCGGCGGTGCGCCATCTCGCCGGCGCCGGATCGGGCTTCATCATCGACCCCTCAGGCCTGATCGTCACCAACGACCACGTGGTCGCCAACGCCGACAAGATCGTCGTCGGGCTCGCCGACGGACACAGCTTTCCTGCCCGCCTCGTCGGCTCGGACGAACTCACCGATATTGCGCTGATCCGGATTGCCGCGCCGGGCCCGCTACCGGCCGTGACCTTCGGCTCAAGCCGGTCGCTGCAGGTCGGCGACTGGGTGATCGCCGCCGGCAACCCGTTCGGGCTCGGCGGCTCCGTCACCGCCGGCATCGTCTCCGCCTTCGGCCGTGATCTGGGAGCCAGCCCCTTCGATGACTTCATCCAGATCGACGCACCGATCAACCCCGGCAATTCCGGCGGTCCGCTGTTCGACAGCCAGGGGCGGGTGGTCGGCATGAACTCCGCGATCTACACGCCCTCCGGCGGATCGGTCGGCATCGGCTTCGCCATTCCCGCCGAGCTGGTGCGCAAGATCGCCGGCGAACTCGGGGCGCACGGCACCATCCGGCGCGGCTGGCTCGGCGTATCGCTCGTAGGCTCATCCGCCGCCACCCCCTTCTCCGGCGCCCGCGCTGATGGCGTGCGCATCGCCACGGTGACCCCTCAGGGCCCGGCGGCACGCGCCGGTCTGCGCGCCGGCGACAGGCTGCTCGCGGTCAATGGCAAGAAAGTCGGTTCCGTGCGCGCGCTGCAACGCGCGATCGCCCTGACCGCGCCAGGCGCGCGTGTCGATCTCAGTTGCGCACGCAACGGCCATGGCTTCAACCTGTCGGTCGCGGTAGGGTTGCGCCCCCGGATCGAATCGAACTGATAGAAGCGATCTCACGCGAGGAGAAACGAACGATGCGAATCCTGGTGGTCGAGGACGACAAGGACGTGGCCGGCTTCGTGCTGAAGGGACTGCGCGAGGCGGGGCACGTCGTCGAGCACGCCTCCAACGGCCGCGACGGGCTGTTCCTCGCCGCTTCCGAGAGCTTCGATGCCATCGTGCTGGACCGCATGCTGCCCGGCGGCATCGACGGGCTGCGCCTGCTCGAGACACTGCGCTCTCAGAATAACCACACGCCGGTCCTGTTCCTCTCCGCCCTCGCCCAGGTGGACGAGCGGGTGAAGGGCCTCAAGGCAGGCGGGGACGACTACCTCACCAAGCCCTTCTCCTTTGCCGAGCTGCTGGCGCGCGTCGAGGGGATCGCGCGGCGCGGCCGCGGCGAGGGCCCGGTGACGCGCCTGGCCGTCGCCGACCTGGAGATGGATCTGCTGTCGCGGACCGTCCGCCGCGGCGGCGAGAAGATCGATCTGCAGCCGCGCGAGTTTCGCCTGCTTGAATACCTGATGCGTCATGCCGGTCAGGTGGTGACCCGGACCATGCTTCTCGAAGGCGTTTGGGATTACCATTTCGACCCGCAGACAAACGTCATCGACGTGCACGTCTCGCGCCTGCGGCAGAAAGTGGACAAGCCCTTCCCGACACCGCTGATCCATACGGTGCGCAACGCCGGCTATATGTTGCGCGCCGAGGCGCCCTGAGACGTGCGGCGTCGCGCCGCAGCCGCCAGGGGCCCGCTCGGTGCGTCGACGCAGGATGAGCCTCACGACCATACTGAAGATGCTGGGACGCGGCGGCGCGGATCACGGGCCGCGGCGGACACCGATGTTCCGTTCCGCGGGGTTCCGCTTCGGCATCCTCTACGCATCCCTGTTCGGCCTCTCGGCTCTGGCGCTGGCGGCCTTCCTGTGGTGGACCACGGTCGGCCTGCTCGACCGGCAGACGGACGCCGCGATCAACGCCGACACGCAGGGGCTGGCGGAGCGCTACCACGAGGGCGGGCTGCCGGCGCTGATCGAGACGATCGACCAGCGCCTCGCCGCCAATATCGACGACAACGCGATTTACCTGCTGGTCGGCCCGCATTTCGACCGCATTGCCGGCAACCTCAACGCCTGGCCGCACGGCGTGACGATGGACACCAACTGGTTCGAGCTGCCGGTGCAGCGCGCCGGGCTCACCGGCGTGGCCAGGCTGCACGAGTTCAACCTGCCGGGCGGGTTCCATCTCCTGGTGGGGCGCGATTCCCATGTCCGCTCGCAGCTGCGCCGGCTGCTGACCGGGGCGCTGCTGTGGTCCGCCGTGGTGGCGCTTGCGCTCGGCACACTGGGCGGCGCGCTGGTACGCGGTGCCTTCCGCGCGACGGTCGCCGACGTATCGGCGACCGCGGCGGCGATCGCCGCGGGCGATCTCTCCCGGCGCGTGCGTATCGCCGGCACCGGCGATGAGTTCGACCTGCTCGCCGGCGCCGTCAACGACATGCTGGACCGCATCCTGCGGCTGATGGACGGGGTGAAGCAGGTCTCCAATGCCATCGCGCACGACCTGCGCACCCCGATCGCGCGCGCGCGCACAAGGCTCGAGGACGCGGCGACCCACGCCCGAACGCCGGAGGAACTGCACGCCGCGATCGACCGGGCACAGGTGGATCTGGACGGCGTGGTCGGCGTCTTCCAGGCTATCCTGCGCATCGCCGAGATCGAGGCCGGGGCTCGCCGTTCCGCCTTCGTCACGTTCGACCTGTCGGCGTTGATCGCTGACCTCGCCGAACTCTACGCCGCGCCGGCCGAGGACGCGGGGCTGCGGCTCGACGCCTCAATTCAGTACGATATCTCCTTCTACGGCGACCGCGACATGATCCAGCAGGCGGTCGCCAACCTGCTCGACAACGCCATCAAGTTCTCACCACCCGAGACGGCGGTGCAGCTCTCGCTTGCGGCCGGCGACGAGGGCCTGCGCATCGAGGTCGCGGATCGTGGCCCCGGTATCCCTGAGGCCGACCGCGCGCGCGCGACGGAGCGCTTCTTCCGCGGCGAGCAGGCACGCAGCACGCCGGGCTCCGGCCTTGGCCTCGCGCTGGTGCAGGCGGTGGCGACGCTGCATGGCGGCACGCTGACGCTCGCGGACAACGCGCCCGGCCTGCGCGCCACCCTCGCGCTGCCGGTGAGGGGCATGAACACGGCTTCATGACCGCCCCACGGC
>JAGWQN010000127.1 GCA_028869995.1 Rhodospirillales bacterium | reverse complement strand
TGCGCGAGATCTCGGGCGATGGCGGCGATGGCCGGCGCCCAGTCGCCGGGACGGCTCTGGCGATACAGCCGATGGCCGGCGTACCAGGGCGAGTCGTTTCTATCGAGCAACCACCGCCAGTCCGGTGCCGCGGGCAGGAGCAGCGATACCGCGACCCCGAGTGCGCCGGCGAGATGGGCGACCGAGGAATCGATCGACACCACGTGGTCGAGGGCCGCGACGAGTGCTGCGGTGTCGACGAAATCGCCGGTGGGCGGCAGCGGCGCGGGGAGATCGTATTCACCTTCCCGGGGGCCTCGTTGCAGCGCGATAAACTGGATATGCCCGAGCCGTGGGTCGCGCAGCAGAGCATGCAGGGCGCCCAGCGGCAGAGACCGGCGACGATCGTTGGAGTGGCTTGGGTTGCCGGCCCATACGAGGCCCACGCGCGGGCGCCGCGGCAGAGCGAGGTGCCACTGCTGGACCGCGGCGCTGTCGGCGACCAGGTAAGGGGCGGGTGGAATGGTGTCGAGCGTGGTGGCCATCAGCAGGGGCAGGCTCAACTGGTCGACACGCAGATCGTGTGGCGGCGGTGATTCGCGGTCGGCAGTTTCGGCAAGCGATGCAAGCAGGCGCCGCAACGCTGGCGCCACAGCCAGGACGACCCGCCCGCCGCGCGCGCGCAGCGCGGGGACGAAGCGCGCGAACTGGATGGTGTCGCCCAGGCCCTGCTCAGCCTCCACCAGCAGTGTCCGCCCGCCGAGATCCTCGCCCGGCCAGGCGGGCGCGGCGCTGCGACTGAAGTCGCCGGCGAAGCGCGGATGGCGACGACGCCATTCGTAGTCCGCCCATCCCCTGGCGAAATCGCCGGCGAGCAGGTGCGCGAAGCTGCGGTTCCAATAGGCCTGGGCAAAATCCGGGCGCAGCGCGATGGCGGCGTCGCAGGCCGCGATCGCTTCATCGGGCCGGCCCATCGCGGCAAGCAGGTGGCCGAGGCTGGCATGGGCCTCCGGCAGAGCGGGGTCGGCTGCGATCGCCGCGCGCAGAGCCGCCTGGGCCTCTTCCGGTCGGTCGAGGCTCGCGAGGACATTCCCGAGGTTGAGCCGGGCACGGGCGTGACCCGGCGCCAGTTCGAGCGCTGTCTCCAGGGCGCGGACGCTGCCTTCGGCGTCGCCGAGGGCCGCGAGGGCCGTGCCGCAGGTAAACCAGGCCTCGGCATGCGAGGGGGACAGTGCCAGCGCGGTGTCTGCCGCGGCG
Source organism: Rhodospirillales bacterium (assembly GCA_028869995.1). Classification (GTDB taxonomy): domain Bacteria; phylum Pseudomonadota; class Alphaproteobacteria; order Acetobacterales; family Acetobacteraceae; genus JAJXXT01. The sequence continues at coordinate 75,083 of JAGWQN010000127.1, read as the reverse complement.
AGTGCGCCGTGCGCGTCGCCGGCGGCGAGGCACGCGGCGGCGAGTGCCGCGTGCGCCGGGGCCAGGTTAGGAGCCAGCCGTAACGCGCTGATCGCCATGTCCCGGGCTTCATCGAAGCGGCCGGCGGTGAGCAGCGCGCCCGCGAGGTTGACGCGGTCGGCCGCGTTGTCAGGGCGCGCGGCTGCCGCCGCGGCAAGGTGGACGACGGCCTCGGCCGCGTGGCCGCGGCGCAGCAGAAGCAGTCCGAGCCGGGACGACGCAAGCGCGGGAGCGGCCGGATCGGCCAAGGCGGCACGGTAGCGGCGCTCGGCGTCGTCGAGATCGCCGGCGCGTTCTGCATCGAGTGCGGCCGCGATGGTCGCCAGCGTGTCCATCGCGCCAGCCTGGCAGGCAAAGGTTGCCGCGACGCTAGCGCCGGCGGCGACGCATCACCTCGGCGATCAGGCGGTCGAAATCGGCGTGGAAACGATCATTGCTGTAGGGCAGGGCGGCCAGCCGGGCGGCGGCGCCGAGGCGCATGCGCAGATTGGGGCTGGCCGCCAGCATCGCCAGACTGGCCGCCAGCATCTCGATGTCGCCGGGCGGCACCATCGCGCAGTTGCGGCCATGGCGGAACACGCCCTCGTAGCATGGCAGGTCGGTGAGCAGCAGCGGCCGCTCGAGCAGCGCCGCCTCGTAGACGGCGAGCCCCTGGGTTTCGCTCATCGAGGCGAGGCAGAACACGTCGGCGGATGCAACCCAATCCATCGCCGCCTGGTCGTCGAGCCCGGAAAGCAGACGGTAGCGCTCGGGCTGTGCCTCTGCGAGCGCCTGGGCCTCGGGCCTGATGCCGAAGAACTTACCGATGACCGCACATTCGTAGTCGGCAGCGCAGGCCTGGACGGCGAGAAGCAGATCCCCGGGCCTCTTGCGCGTCTCGATCGTGCCGAGCTGGACCACCCGCAGCGCTCGTTGCTTGGCGGGAGCCCGGCGCGGATCGACCGTTTCGCGATCGATATCGACGCCGTAGGGCATCACATGGAGCTTGTCCTGCGGCAGGGCGTAGGTGAAGGAGCGGTAGACGTCACGCTGCGAGGCCATATTGTAGACGACGGCCGCGGCCCGATGGAACGCCGGAATCCAGTCAGGGTTCTTCAGGATCAGGTTGAGCCCGACTTCGGCCTCGTTGATCAGCCAGATCATCGGCAGGTATGAGCCGATGCGCGCGGCAACGGGGGCCGCGCAGATCGTCGTGCCGATAACGAGGTCGTAGTCGGCCGTGACAAGACGCGGCTCGATCCGGACGCCATCGGCGAGGTAGCGCTCCTTCATCGGCCCGTCCGTGCCGACCAGCGGCACGACCGTGAGCGCATGACCCTGGCGGCTCAGGTGGCGCGACAGGCGGTGGAAGGCAACCGATGTTCCAGTGATGGTGAACTCGTGGCTCACCATGGCGATGCGCAGCGGCGCCGGATACGAGGAGGTGTTCTGCATGGTCAGGCGGGCGGCGGCGGTGCCTCGCCCCAGGCGGCTGCGGCGGCTTCGTCCTCGGACCTCGCCGCGACCCAGGCGCTCGTTCCGTCGTCAAAATGCTCTTGCTTCCAGAACGGGGCCCGGGTCTTGAGCCAGTCGATCAGAAAGCCGGTCGCGGCCAGCGCCGCAGCGCGGTGGGCGCTTGCTGCCAGTACCAGCACGATGCCCTCCCCGGGCTGCAGCCGCCCGACGCGATGGATCACCGTCACGCCCAGCAGCGGCCAGCGCTGCGTCGCCTCGGCCACAATGCCGGCGAGGGCGCGCTCGGTCATGGCGGGATAATGTTCGAGGGTCATCGCGGCGAGCCGGCGACCGCCCACGCTATCGCGCACCGTGCCGACGAAGCTGCCGATGGCGCCGATATCGTGCCGCCCGGCGGTCAGCGCCGCGAGTTCCGCCGCGACGTCGAACGGCGCCGGTTGCACCGCGACGCGGGGCCCGTCAGCCATCCGCGTCACCCACCGGTCACGGGGGGAAAGAACGCGACCTCGTCGCCCGGTGCCAGGGCCGTCGCGGCGTCGGCCATGGCCTGGTTCACCGCCACCCTGACGGTCGGCTCGGCGAGCGCCGGATAACCGTCACCGCGCGCGATCAGGTGCCGGCGCAGGGCGGCGACCGTACGGACCTCGGCCGGCAGCTCGAGCGTTTCCTCCGAGCGGCCGACGCGCTCGCGCAGCCAGGCAAAATAGAGGATGCGCAGTTCCGCCATCGTCGGGTCCGGCCGATGCCTATTTCTTCGGGGCGTTGACGGTCTGCACGCTGCCGTCGGGCCCGATCAGCGTCAGCGTGCCGTTGCCGTTGGAAACAGCGATCCCTTTGGTCCCATTGGACATGGTGTAGGTGATCACGCCGTTGGGATCGGTGGAGAGGTGCGCAACACCGCCCGCCGTCGCCACGTCGCCGTTGACCACCGTCACTTTGCCCAGCGTCGGCGGGGGCGCCACGGTGGGAGGCGGGGCCGGCGGCATCTTCAGCGGGATCGCCGGGCCGGTCGCGGAGACGCTGGGGGCGGCCGAGCCGGGCCGGGTGGGCTGGGAGGGCGTCGTCAACGCTCCCTCCTGCATCTGCCGCTCATAATACTGCAGTGTCGGTTCGGCCTTGACCGGCGTGGGCCAGACATTGCCCGGTTCCGCGCGCAGCGGCGGCAACGTCACCGCCCCGCCGCGCACGCGCTGCATGGTTTCGGAGGTGCCCTGCGGCGCGTTGGGGTTCGCGACGAGCCCGTGCGTGTCGGCAAGATAGTGCGGGAAGCCGGCGAAGGGGCTCGAGGCATAGCTGCAGCCTGAAAGCAGCACGGCCAGGCCGATGACGGCGATCGGACGCATCGATGGTCCTTTCCAGAGGATGCTTCGCGCGCAGAGCCGACCGGTTGCGTGCGGCCCCGCCAACTTGCCCAAAGCGGGGCCGCGGCTCAAGCCACGTCTCCGACGGGGCTGGTATCTGCCAGACCGGCGACGATCCAGCGCGCCACGGCGGCCGGGTCGTTGAGCGGCAGCACGGGTACCGGACACGTCGCCAGAGCCGCCGGCGCGGCGACGGCGACGATATCCGCCCGCCCCGGCCAGAGCGGCGGCTTGCCCAGCTCCGGCCGGTGCACCTCCAGCTTCCGGTGGGGATGCGACTTGAAACCCTCCACCAGCAGCAGGTCACACGGTGAGAGGCGGGGCAGCAACGCCTCCAGCACCGGTTCGGGCTCTTCCACCAGCAACGCCCAGCGGCGGTCGCCAATCAGCAGAACCTCGCCGGCTCCGGCCTCGCGGTGACGGAAGCTGTCCTTGCCCGGACGGTCGAGGTCGAAGCCGCGATGCGCGTGCTTCACGGTCGACACGGTCAGCCCCGCCGCGCGCAGCAGCGGCAGCATGGCGGCGATGAGCGTCGTCTTGCCGCTGCCGGACCAGCCGGCGATGCCGAGGATGTGCACGCCGGTCAGTCCCGCCGGGGGGCGGCGGCGTGGCGCAGCCCGGTGGTGAGATAATCCCAGCCGGTCACCAGCGTGAGCAGGGCGGCCACCCAGAGCATTCCCTCGCCGATGAAGGAGACCGGCAGAAAGCCAAGGCGCAGCAGCGCAGCGGCGGGCTGGCCCGCGAGCAGGATGCCCAGCGCGCCCATCTGAAACCCGGTCTTCCATTTCGCCAGCTTGGTCACCGGCAGGCGCGCGCGGATCTCGGCGAGATATTCGCGCAGGCCCGAGACCAGGATCTCACGCAGCATGATGACCACAGCGGGGTAGAGGCCCGCCGCAGAGAGCTTGCCGGTGCCGACCAGCATCATCAGGGCGGCGCCGACCAGCAGCTTGTCGGCGATCGGGTCCAGCATGCGGCCGAGATCGGAGGTCTGACGGCGGTCGCGCGCCAGCTTGCCGTCGAAATAGTCGGTGATGGCGGCGGCGGAGAACAGCAGGCAGGCGGCGAGGTGTGCCCCCGGCGAATCGAACGCCGCCAGCGCGACCAGCGCCGGGATGGCGGCGATCCGCGAGAGGGTGAGGACGTTTGGCAGGTCCGTGAGCATCTGAAGCCCATATAGACCGGGCGCCGCCCGCGGGGAATCGGGCGGGGTCCGGGCAGGCGGAAAAAGCGCCGCCGCCGATCCTGCGGGGGTCGCCCAGGCGGCGTGGACGTGCCAGCATCGTGCCAGCGCAGGAGTTCGCGATGGCACAGCCAGGCCCGGTGATGATCGAAATCCGGGGGCTCGAGAAATGGTTCGGCCGGTTTCGTGCGCTCGCTGGCATCGACCTGACGGTGCACGCAGGCGAGCGGATCGTTCTCTGCGGCCCCTCGGGATCGGGAAAATCGACCCTGATTCGCTGCATCAACCGGCTCGAAACCGCCGATAAAGGCCGCATCGTCGTGGATGGCATCGAACTCGACCGGAACACGCCTCGCGCGGTCGAGGCCATCCGTCGCGAGGTCGGCATGGTGTTCCAGCACTTCAACCTGTTCCCTCACCTGACCGTGCTGGAGAACTGCACGTTGGCTCCGCTCCACGCCCGCAGGACGGGGCGCGCCGCCGCGGAAGCGACCGCGCGTCGCCTCCTCGACAGGGTGCGGGTGCTCGACCAGGCTGACAAATACCCCTCCCAGCTCTCGGGCGGACAGCAGCAACGGGTCGCCATCGCCCGGGCACTCTGCATGGAGCCGAAGGTGATGTTGTTCGACGAACCCACGTCTGCGCTCGACCCGGAGATGGTCAAGGAGGTGCTCGACACGATGATCGGTCTTGCGGAGGACGGGATGACGATGATCTGCGTGACGCACGAGATGGGTTTCGCACGCCAGGTGGCGGACCGCGTGATCTTCATGGCCGAGGGCGAGATCGTTGAGCAGGCGCCTCCGGAACGATTTTTCACGGCGCCGGCCCAGGAACGAACGAAGCGGTTTCTCGGCCAGATCCTTGGACATTAGCGACATGAGCGTGCCCTCCGCGACCGCGCACCCCAGCGAGGCAGTGCCCGGCGCCGTCGCGGCCGCGGTCGCGATCCCGCCGGGCGCGGCGCAGGTTGGGTGGAGGGTGGGCGCGTGATCAGCGGGCGGACACGTTTCATTGCCCATCTCGGCTATCCGACCGGCACCTTCAAGGCGCCGATGATCTACAATCCGTACTTTGAAAGCATCGGCCTCGATGCCGTCGTCCTGCCGATGGGGGTGGACGGCGAGACCTATCCCTCGCTGCTCCGGCCATTGTTTCGGGCCACGAATATTATCGGCGCGCTGATCACGATGCCGCTCAAGGTTGCGAGCATCGGGCTCGTGGACGAGGTCTCGCCGACCGCGCGGATCGCCGGCGCGGCGAACGCGGTGAGACGGCTCGAGGACGGGCGTCTGGTGGCGGACATGTTCGATGGCGAGGGGTTCGTGGGCGGAGCGCTGCGGCATGGCCGCGCCATTGCGGGGGCGGCGGCACTGGTGGTGGGCGCGGGCGGTGTCGGTTCGGCGATCGCGGCTTCGCTCGCCAAGGCTGGCGCCGGCCGGCTTGCCCTCTACGATGTCAGCGCCGTCGCGGCCGAGGCCCTGGCCCGCAGGCTGGTGGCGCAGTATCCGCGGCTCGCGCTGCAGACAGGCAGCAATGACCCGGCGGGGTTCGACATCGTCGTCAATGCGACTCCCCTTGGTATGCACGACGACGACGAGCTGCCGTTCGATCCTGCTCGCCTCGACGCCGGGGCCTTCGTCGGGGAGGTGGTGATGAAAGCCGAGCACACCAAGCTGCTGCGCGCGGCGCTGGCGCGCGGTTGCAGGGTGCAAGTGGGTACCGATATGCTGTTCGAGCAGATCCCGGCCTATCTGGATTTCTTCGGTCTGCCCGTGACCACCCCGCAACGGCTGCGGGCGCTGGCTCGGATCACGTATTGATCCGGTAGCGTTGATCGAAATCAAGGCGATTTTCCGCGCCGTGCTATAGGTAAAAGCCTGTTCCGAATCTCGGGAGGATTCGTATGTCCCATGGAGCGTCCCGGTCCACGTCGCATCGCCGTGCGCACGAAGACGAACTCACGCCCGCGATGATCGAGGAGTTTCGCACGCGCCTGCTCGCAATGAAGGCCGATCTCGTGCATCGCATCCATGCCGAGCCGCCGGAGATGGCGCGCGGCGCGCGCGAAGGCGATCTCGCCGACCAGGCCAACGCCGACCTCGATTTCGAGCAGGAGGCGGAGGAAAGGCGGCGCGAGCATCGTGAGCTGGCGGAGGTCGAGCAGGCGCTGGCGCGGATCGAGAACGGCACCTATGGGATCTGCGCCGTCACCGGCGAGCCGATCGGGCTGCGCCGGCTGCAGGCCAATCCGACCGCCACGCTCTCGATCGAGGCTCAGGAGCAGCGGGAGAGCCGCGGCGGCTAACCGGGGCTGGGCGGGTGCGGTCGCCTCGCCAGGGGAACGATGGCGCGCGGCGCTTGCCGTGCCGCGTTAGAGAACGGCTGCGTGGACGAGGTTGCTGACCACATCCAGCCGTTCGCTGTGCCAGGGATCCGGAACGCGGCAGTTGGTCAGATAGGCGAAGGATACGCCTGAGACCGGATCGCCCCAGCAATAGGAGCTGCCGACGCCTCCGTGACCGAAGGTGGCGGGAGTGGCGAAGCTACCGAGGCCGCGTATCGTGGGTGCGGTGCCGCGCAGGTGCGGGCCGATGCCGCGATGCATGGGCATCCCCATCGCGCCGTCAACCATCTCGCCGGTCCAGTCGCGGATCGCGTAAGCGAGGGTTCGCGGGCCGGCAAAGCGCTTCTTGCCGAGTGCGCCGCCGCCCAGCAACGCCTGGTAGAAGGCGGCCATGCCCACCGCTGTCGCGTAGCCGCCGGCACCGGGAACGCCGGCCAGTCGCCAGGCGGCGGCGTTCACGTCGGCGATCGGACGGGGGCCGTTGTCCGACGGCTCATGCATGTCCGCCGCGCGGGCGTGCAGCTTGGAAGGCAGCCCGACATGGATCGCCTTCTCGAGCCCGAGCGGACGCAGCACGCGCTCGCGGATGACCTCGCGAAAATCCTGTCCCGTGAGTGCCTCGAGCAGGACCGCGGCGGCCCAGTGGGCGGACGTGCCGTGGTAGTGGAGGCGTGAGCCGGGCGTCCATTCCAGGGTGAGGTTGCAGACGGCTTCGCGCATCGCCGCATGATCCTCCCAGCAGGATGGCGGCAAAAGGGCGGACGGGAAGCCGGCGCGATGGGTCATGAGTTGCAGCACCGTGATCTCGCCCTTGCCGTGCCGCGCGAATTCCGGAACGTGCTTGGCCAGCGGATCGGTGAAGCGAAACAGCCCTTCCTCGGCCAAGACCCACAGGGCCGCAGCGGTGACGACCTTGGTGTTCGAGTAAAGCAGCCACAGGGTCTCGGCCGTCGCCTTGCGGCCTTGGGCGGCATCGCCGAAGACCGCGTGGCGGACGAGCCGGCCCTCGCGCGCAATCGCGAAGCTGGCGCCGGGATAGATGCGATCCGCGATGTGGCGTTCAATCAGCCGTTCGAGGGCGGCGATGGGTTCCTCGCGCAGGCCGGCCTCCCGGAGGCTGGTTTTCGGCAGCAGGTCATCGGCCATCATCGTCTCCCGGGGCGTGTTGCCCCATCTTGCACCGGTGTGGCGGGAATCCACCAGCCTGGCCTTCTCGTCCGGCGCGGGAGCCGGCCTTGTTGAGGCCGTGGGCGCACATGCGCATCCTTGATGGGACGGCGGGGTCGATCGGAGGTCGGTGCGCACCGCTCCAGCACCGGATCGGGGTTGCGATTGCGGATATGGTCCGCCCCGCGATGCTGGTATCGTTCTTCCTCCTCTCCACCTGACTGCCCGCTTCCACCCCCGGCCGGGCGGCCGCAACCAAGAGAACGCGATGTCCCTGATCGAGGATCTGCGTCGTGCCATCGGTGCGAGCGCCGTCGTGCCCGGAACCGAGGCGCAGCCCCGTCACTTGCGTGACTGGCACGTGCCGATGAAGCCCGGCGAGGTGCCGGCCGCCATCGTCTATCCGAACGACACGGCGCAGGTGGCGGCCGTCTTGCGCTATTGCAACGAACACGCCATCGCCGTCGTGCCGCAGGGCGGCCTCACCGGCCTGCTCGGCGGTGCGACGCCGACGGATGGCTCGGTGGCCCTGTCGCTCTCGCGGATGCGGCGGGTCGAGGCGGTGGACGTGGCCGGGGCGACACTGACGGCCGAGGCGGGGACACCGCTGCAGGTGATCCAGGAAGCCGCCGATGCGGTGGGGATGCTGTTCGGCCTCGATATCGGCTCGCGCGGCACGTGCACGATCGGAGGCAACGCTTCGACGAACGCCGGCGGCAATCGCGTGCTGCGCTACGGCATGGCGAGGGAGCTGATTCTGGGGCTCGAAGCGGTGTTGGCCGACGGGACCATCCTGTCCGGTCTCAACACGATGCTGAAAAACAACGCCGGCTATGACCTCAAGCAGCTGTTCATCGGCTCCGAAGGCACGCTTGGGGTGATCACGCGCGTCGTGGTGCGGCTGCATCCGAAGCCCTCGAGCCTGGCCACGGCCTTTATGGCGCTGCCGTCGCATGCGGCCTTGCTGGCGTTTCTCGGCCGGGCGCGGACGGAGCTCGCGTCAACGCTGGCGGCCTTCGAGGCGCTGTGGCCGGATTTCTACCATCTCGCGACGCACGAGCATGGCTGCCGGGCGCCGCTGGCGGAGGGCGCTGCGTGCTATGTGCTGATGGAGGCGATGGGGTCGGATCAGGCGCGCGACGATGCGGCCTTTGCCGGGCTGATCGAGCGGGCGCTCGAGGACGGCACGGCGAGCGACGCGGTGATTGCGCAGAGCCTGCGTGAAGGAAGGGAGATGTGGAGCCTGCGCGACTCCGTCGCCGAGTTTCCTCGAACGTTTCCTCATGTCGGCTTCGACGTCTCGGTGCCCATTGCTTGCGTGGAACGGTTCATGGCCGACACGCGCGGCGCCATCGACGCGCTACGCCCGGGGCTGCCGACGCTCTGGTTCGGCCATCTCGCCGACAGCAACCTGCACATCTGTGTGCGGCTCGAGGAGAACGGGCCTAGCAAGAAGGCCATCGATGCTGCTGTCTATGGCTGCGTGAAGGCCGTGGGAGGCTCGATTTCGGCGGAACACGGCATCGGCATCCTGAAGAAGCCCTATCTCGGCTACACGCGCTCGCCCGCCGAGCTGGCGGCGATGCGCCAGCTGAAGGCAGCCTTTGACCCACGGGGAATCCTCAATCCCCACAAGGTGTTCTGAAGCCTCCGGGCGCCGCGCCTAAAGCCCGAAATTGAGCTTCAGCATCAGCACGTCGTCGCCGAAATTGCCGTCGCGCGAGGTTTTCGTCACGTGCTCGAAACTACCGACGACGTGCAGGTTGCGGCTGGTCAGCCACGTCACGGAGGCGCCGCCGCCGGCAAAAACGCTGGTGCCGCCGCCGTGGTTGTAGGCCAGGTTGTCGTAGTTGGCGTGCGCGCCGAGCAGGATGTCGCGCCGCAGCTCGTGGTCCACGGATAGCCGGGCGCTCGTCAGCGTGTAGCTGACGAAGCCCTCCTCGGCGGCGTCCTCGATGCGCCGGTCGAGCGTGCCGGTGACGGTGGTGAGCCCGCTCGGCTGCCAGACGACGTTGACCTCGGCCACGGGAGCGACGTCGTTGCTATAGGCGGAACTTGCGTAGGTGCGGGCCTGCACGCCGGCGAGCGCGCTCACGTGCCAGAGAGCCGAAGGGGCAAAATCGACCCCGGCCAGCAGCGTGATGCCGTGGCTGTCGGTGCTCGGTATCCCCGGGGGCGCCGCGGTATGGTGAATCTCCGTCTCGCGCACGGCCAGGACCAGGCTGCGCAGCGGGGCCACGTCATAGCGCAAGGTCAGTGAGGACTCGAACTCGATCCGATCGCGCGGAGCCTGTGTAACCGGCACGCCGGCGATACTCACGCTCGCGAAGCGGTAGTCGGTGATGGTGAAGGCCGGGATGAAGGTAAAGCGGCCCGAGTGCAGGGTCGCGTCGGTGCGCAGGGCGTCGACGGAGAAGGCGCCGGGTGCGTCAAGCTGGGGCGAGTCGAGGCTGCGGGCGGTCTGATGCAGGGCCAGATGGGAATAGCCGGCTGTCAGGCGGTCGCGTCCGATATCGAGCGCGCCGCCGATGGCTGCGGTCCAGTCGGTCTGGTTCTGCCGCGACTGGGCAGGATAGCGCTGATCATCCACCGAGACGTAGGCACCCAGCGCATCGCGCGACCACAGCGAGCTCACGGCAACGGAGGCGGTCGTGTCGAACAGCGCGGAGCCCTTGCCGCGGGAAGCGCCGGAGGTGTTGTTATCGTAGCCGGCGGCCTCGCCGAGGCGCGGCTGGATCAGAAAGCTGCCGGCGTGGATGCCCTGGAAGTCGGTGGCCGGGCGGGCGCGCGAGCGGACCGTGACGCCCAGGTTGTCGCCCGGCCCGAACAGCCCCTCGGGGAAAAGCTGCGTGATGTACTGGGCGCGCGCTCCGCTCAGGACCAGGCCCAGGGCGGCCACGGTCGAGGTTCCCACCAAAGCCAATCGCAGTTTGCGTTGCGAATTGCGGCGAGAATTACGGAAAAGACGTCGCCGCCTCACGTCGTGCTCCCGGGTCGCGAACGGCTCAGCCGCAAAAAGCGACATTTCCCCGACTCGGCGAATCGCTGCTTAGTGGAATATGGCTTGCTATATGTGGTCGAAGCCCGCGCGCCGATGCCGGCGACCGGACCTCTTCCCGGACGTGGCTCATGGGGGGCGCGCGTTGGCCGACGGTAGCGAGAGGGTGAAGGAGTTGCCAACGTTGCGTCTGCCGTCCTGCCCCCTGCGCGACCTTTGGACGGCGAGCTCGGGTGGGCAAGGCCGCTGATGTCGGTGACCCATCCCGGCGAGTTGCCGGTTCCGGAAAGCACGAGGCCGCTGCGCGCGATCGATTCCGTCTCGCCGTGGATGGTGTTCGACGTCTTGCGGCGACGAAAAATCACCTTTGCCATCGTCGCTTCGCTGGTTCTGGCGGCGGGCATCGTGTTCGTCATGCACATGGTGCCGCAGTACGAGACACGCGCGCTGGTCCTTGTGGACACCCGCAAGAACACGCTGTCCGACCTGCAGGCGATCTCCAACGGGGCGCTGCAGTCGGACGCCGTGCAGGTCCTGACCCAGGTCGACATCATCCGCTCGCCGGCGTTGGCCGAGCAGGTGGCAAGCCAGCTCGACCTTGCCGCCTCGCCCGAGTTCAGGAACGCCATCGATGGCCCGCCGGGCCTGGTGCAGCGCGTGGTCGCGCGCGTGGCCGGCCTGCTCGGCTTCCCACCGCGGCCGCGCCCCGTGCTGACGGCGGCCGAGCGTACGCAACTGGCGGCCAGCATCCTGCTCAACGACAAACTCTCCGTCATCAACGACGGCCGCTCCTATGTCATCGGCATCCAGGTTCGCGCCCTGGACCCTGCCCTCGCCGCGCGGATCGCCAATGCCTATGCGCGCGTCTATCTCGACTTCAACCGCGCGCTGAAGGAACGTGCTGTAACCCGCGCTGATGCTTGGCTAGCCGAGCGCGTCGCGCCGCTGCAAGACAAGCTGAAGTCGGCCGAGGCGGCGATCGCCAACTTTCGCCAGGCACACGGTCTGATCGAAGATCGCTCCACGATCGGCACCAACCAGCGGCGCGCCACGGTGGCGGGGCAGCAGCTGGCGCAGATCAACGCGCTGCTGGTCCAGGCGACCAGCGACCGCGTGCAGAAGGAGACGAGCCTCGCGCAGATCGAGGCGGCGCAGAAGGGGCGCGGTGATCTGAGCAGTGTGCCGGAGGTGGTCGCCTCGCCCCTGATTCAGCGGCTTCTGGCACAGCAGGCGGAGATCGCCGCCCGCGCCGCCGATATCGGCACCACCCAGCTCGCCAACAACCCGCAACTCGTGGCGCTGCGTGCGCAGCAGGCCGCGATCGGGACCCGCATCCAGAGCGAGGTCACCAAAATCATCGGCGCGATCCGCGCGGAGGCGGCTGCGGCCTCCGCGCGCGAAGCCTCCCTCAAGCAGCGCCTAGCCGCCGCCGAAGCGCGGGTCGCACAGCAGAGCCGGGCGGAAATCCAGCTGCGGGCGCTCGAAAGCGAAGCCGACGCCGCACGGCGGGTCTATATGGATACGCTGAACAAGGCGGAGCGGACGAGCAACGAACGCAACATCCAGCAACCCGATGCCGAGCTGATCTCCCTCGCCGCCGTGCCGCTTGCGCCGGCGCCGCCGACGCGCATGCAGTACGGCATGATCGCGTTGCTGGCCGCGATCGTGCTGGGCGTCGTCGCAGCCTTCCTGCGGGAACGGCTGGAGCGGGGGTTCCGCAGCGCCGAGCAGCTCGAGGACGAAACCGGATTGCCGACGATCGGGTTCCTGCCGGTTGCGCGCAAGCCGGAAGCCGCGCTGGCGATGGAAGAGCAGCGCTCACCCTATGTCGAGGCGATCAACGCGGTCCGCGGCGCGCTGTTGATGTCGGATGCCGCGGGCCATCCGCGGGTCGTGCTCATCACCTCCGCCCTTCCGCGCGAGGGCAAGACGTTCTTTGCCGTCTCGCTTGCACGCTCGGTCGCGCTGGCCGGCGGACGCAGTCTGCTGATCGACGCCGACTTGCGCCGCCCTTCCGTCGCCCGCACCGCGGGGATCACCGTGCAGTCGAGCCTCAATGCCCTGGTGGGCACGGGCGGCGACCACGATGCGATGCTCGACCGCCTGATCCAACGCGACGATGTGACCCAGCTCGACATCATCCCGGCGGAAGGCAACGGCAACAACGTTCAGGACCTGGTGACGTCCGATGCGCTGCGCGGCCTGGTGGATGCAGCCCGTACCCGCTACGACCTGGTGGTGATCGATGCGCCGCCCGTGCTCGCTTTCGTCGATGCGCGGGTTTTGGCGACCGTGGCCGACGCGACGGTGATGGTCGTCAAATGGCGCGATACGCCGCGGACCATGGTCTCCGGTGCGCTGAAGATGCTCCGCGGTTTCGGCACACGGGTCGCGGGGACGGTGCTCACCCAGGCGGATCTGCGCGCCCTGACCGCCAACGAAGGCAGCCACGCCTATCTCTATCGAAACTACGGCAACTACTACCAGTAACCATCGGCCTCCATGCCGCTGGCGTGTGGGGGCTGAAGGCGAGCTCCGATGCATGTGACGCTGTTCGGCCTGATCCTCCTGCCGCTCTGCCTGCTCTGGTTCCCGCGGCCGGAACGGTTGCTCGTGCTCATCCTCGTGACCGGCGTCTTCGGGGCTGCAACGCCGATGGTGATCGGATCGCTCGGCCTTCCCCCGACCGCACCCCCGGCGGCGATGTTCGTGCTTTATGTCATCTCCCAGATCGGCTTCGGCGTGCAGTTCGAGGGCGCGCGCACGGTGATGCGGACCCTGGAGCCGTACCTGCTGGCGATCACCTACGGGCTCATCTCAGCGCTGGTGATGCCGCGGTTGTTTGCGCATCAGTTGCAGGTCTGGCCGCAGAAGGAAGGTGTCATTTACGGCACCGTGCCGCTGATGCCGGGGCCGGGCAATGTGACGCAGAGCTTCTATCTGATGATGACGTGCTCGGTGCTGGTGGCCGCGGCGTTGTACCTGGCGCGCCGGGAGATCGACCTCGTGCGTCTTGTCCGGGCCTATCTCTGGTGCGGCGGGCTGGCGATCTTCTTCGCCGGCTGGCAGCTCGTGCACAAGCTTTCCGGCCTCTGGTTCCCCTATGCGTTCATTTCCAACAATCCAGGATTTGTTCTCACCAATTCCGAAACGTTCGGATTCGTCCCGCGCATCAACGGCTCGTTCGTGGAGCCGTCTGACCTGGCCCACTACCTCTCGGGCCTGGTGTTCGCGAGCGGCTGGCTGGTCTTGCGCGGCTTCCCGTCGCGATTGCCGCGCTGGACATTGGTCGGCGGCGCGTTTGCGATGCTGATCTCGACCTCGACGACAGGTATCGCGATGCTGGTTCTGGGAGCGGGAGGATGCGCGCTCATCGCTTTGCTGCGCCAGCGCACGGCGGTCGCGCGGCGGGTCGTCGGGGTCGGCGTGCCGCTGCTCGCCGCCCTCGTGGTGGCGGGCGGGGTCGTTGTCACGCTCAAACCCAGCGTCGGCCGGTCGCTCGACGTGGTCTACTCCTCGACGCTGGCGAAACAGAAATCGGCGAGCTTCTCAGACCGGACGCAGAAGGATCTCGACGCGCTCGCGACTGTCTTCCCCACTCTGGGCTTTGGTACGGGCTGGGGCAGTTTCCGCTCGTCGAGCCTGGTGCCCGGGCTGCTCGCGGGGCTCGGGGTCTGGGGAACGGCACTGGTGGCGTGGTTCGTTCTTCGCGTGGTGAAGCTGCTGCGGCGCGCCCGCCGGGCGGGTGAGGCCGCCGCCGTGAACGCCCACGATCTCTGGGCGATCGAGGCCACGCGCGCGGCTTGCAGCGGCGCCCTTCTGGGGGCGCTGATCTCCGCCCCCGAGATCGTCAATCTCGACTTCTACGTGCTGCTGGCGACCCTGATCGCCGCATCGGTCCGCGTTGCGGTGTTGGGCCGGACCACCGTCGCGGTACCGGCGCCGATCGTTTCGGCGTGACAGACGCGATCGTCATCAACGCGCGATTCCTCACCCAGTCCACCACCGGCGTGCAGCGCTTTGCGCGCGAAATCACCCTGGCGCTCAGCAGGCTGCAGCCAGCCCCCATCCTTCTCGGGCCGCGCGAGGCCCGTCTGCCCGATGGCTGGAACGCCGGGCCATGGCGGCTCGACGTGAGCGCCTGCGCCGGGGGGCACATCTGGGAACAGCTGGTGCTGCCGCGCCAGCGTGGCGGGGCCGTGTTGGTCAATCTCGCCAACTCCGCGCCGCTGTTCTGTCGCCGCCAGCTGCTCGTGATTCACGACGCCGGCGTGTTCGCGACTCCGGAGGCCTATTCCTGGCGTTTTCGGTGCTGGTATCGGCTGCTGCACCGCGTGCTGGCGCGGCGCGGCGTCGCGCTCGCCACCGTTTCGGAGTTTTCGCGGCGCGAGATCGCCCGCCATGTTCGGGTGCCGCAAGAGCGCGTTGCCGTGATCGGCGAGGGCGCCGAACACATCCTGCGCGAACCGATGGTCCCGCCGCCGCTCCCCGTCGGCGGCTATGTGCTCGCCGTCGGCACACCGGCGGCGCACAAGAACCTGGCGGTGCTCGAGGCGACGGCGGCGATGTTGCACGGGCGCGGACTCGAGTTGGTGGCGACCGGGGGCGTTGCCGGCGGCGTGTTCAGTGCCGCAAGCTGGCCGGCCGGCATCCGGCCGCTCGGCCGCGTCGATGATGCCGCCCTGGCCGGTCTCTATCGCGGCGCGGCGTGCCTTGTATTCCCTTCGCGTTATGAGGGCTTCGGGCTGCCGGCCATCGAGGCCATGGCCTGCGGCTGCCCCGTCGTGGCCTCCTCTATTCCAGGTTTGCGCGAGACCTGCGGCGAGGCGGCACTGTTTGCAGACCCTGCGGATCCGAGGGCGTTCGTGGCCGCTGTCGCTCGCCTGCTCGACGCACCGGCGGAAGCGGCGCGGCTGCGTGCGGCGGGCCTGGCGCGGGCGCGCGCGCTCACCTGGCCGGCGGCGGCGCAGAGGCTCCTCGGCGCGCTCGCGGGCATCGGGTAGAATGGCCGCCATGGAACCTCTCACGCGATGAGAATCGCCATCGTCCATGACTGGCTGGTCGGCTATGCCGGCGGCGAGCGCGTGCTCGAGCAGATGATCGCCTGCTATCCTTCGGCCGACCTCTTCACGATCGTCGATTTCCTGCCGCCGGACGAGCGCGGTTTTCTCGGCGGCCGACCGGTGACCACGTCCTTTGTCCAGCACCTGCCAGCAGCACGGCGGCATTATCGTTCCTATCTCGGATTGATGCCGCTCGCGGTCGAGCAGTTCGACCTGAGCGGTTACGACGTGGTGCTCTCGTCTTCGCATGCGGTCGCGAAGGGTGTCATCACCGGGCCGGATCAGCCGCACATCTCCTATGTGCATTCACCGATGCGCTACGCCTGGGACCAGCAGCACCAGTATCTTCGCCAGACCCGCACCGATGCCGGCATCAAGGGGGCCTATGCGCGCTGGCAATTGTCGCGACTGAGGATCTGGGATGCGCGCACGGCCAATGGCGTCGACGCATTCATTGCAAATTCGCACTATATTGCCCGGCGCATCCGTAAAGCCTACCGTCGCGAGGCGGAGGTCATCGCACCGCCGGTCGACACCGAGCTGTTCCATCCGGCGGACAGGCGAGGGGAGGCCTTTCTCGTTGCTTCCCGCCAGGTTCCCTATAAGCGCGTCGACCTCGTCGCCGCTGCCTTCGCACGCATGCCGGATCTCCGCCTCGTCATTTCCGGATCCGGCCCCGAGCATGCGCGCGTGCGTGCGGCAGCGGGCGGCGCGCCGAACATCCGCTTCCTCGACCCTTGCCCGCCTGCGGAGATGGCCGCCCGCATGCAGGAGGCACGCGGCTTCGTCTTCGCGGGCGAAGAGGATTTCGGCATCGTGATGGCAGAAGCCCTGGCCAGCGGCACGCCGGTCATCGCGCTCGACCGCGGCGGTGCCCGCGAGATCGTGACCGGTGCCGACGCTGCGGCTCCGACCGGTGTTCTGTTCAAGGAACAGACGGTCGAGGGTGTGATCGCGGGCGTGCGCGACTTTATCGCCAGTGAGGCGCGCATCGACCGATCTGCCTGCCGAATGGCGGGCGAACGTTTCTCCGTCCCGCGATTCCGCCGGGATTTCGTCGCCGCCGTCGAACGGGCGGTCGCCGCCTCGAGGCGCTGAGGCCGGGTCGCGGGCTCCGATCCTACAGCGACAGGATACGCCGCGGATCGCAGCGGCCGTGAAGCAGATCGGCCAAGGCCAGCAGGTTGCCGCGCAAGCGGCCGCGGCGGTCGACCCACGGCTCGGGGCTTGGTGCATGCGCGATGTTCGCGGCCAGGTTGCGCAGGATATGCCGGACAGCGACACCAGCCGGTACCGACCCCTTGCGCACGAGATAGGCGAAGTTTGCGACCTGCGAATAGCCGAAGCGCACGCCCGAGGTCTTGCCGCCCTTGTGGCCGAGATGCACGCCGCGGGCGCCGGCGAGGCGCAGGATGCGACCGTGCCGGCTGAGGCGACGGGAGAAGTCGTTGTCTTCCTGCCAGCTGTAGAGAGGCAGATTTTCGTCGAAGCGCAGGCCGTGCTGGCGCACGGTGGTCACGCGGAAAGCCATGTTGCAGCCATAGGTTCCGGCGACGGGAGCATCGCCGCCCGCAGGCGCGTTCGCCGCCTGGTCGAGCGCCAGGCGCGCACGCGCGGCCGCTGCCGTCAAACCCGGGCCCGTCGCACCGTCGGCGAGCACCGTGCCGGTGGCTGCGACCAATCCGGGATTGCCTGTAAACGCCGCCTCCACCGCCGCAAGATAAGCCCGGGCAGGAAAGAAGTCGTCGTCGAGAAACACGATGATGTCACTGGTCGTGGCATCGAGCATGACGTTGCGTTGCAGGGAAGCCCCGGGGGTGGTGCCTTCTGGCAGCGCGATGATGCGCAAGGGCGCGCGGCTGGTCAGCGCGCAGGGCAGGTCGGCAGGGGAGGTGGGACAAATCAGCACCTCGTCGGGCAGGCGAAGCTGGCCGTCGAGTTCGCAGAGTGTTTCAGCGAGTATGGCCGGTCGCCCGACAGTGGGAATGGCGACGGCCAGGCGAGGCGCCCCGGCCTGCGGTCGGGGATCCATCACGCGCGCCGCCGGTTCGGCGCGGTCATGCCGGCGACGCTCCGAAACGACGCCTGTTCGTAACATTCTCGCCGCGCGGGAAGCTTGCATGTGCCCATCGGTTCGAAGATGGTGGGGTATTCGGTGTCCGAAGGAAAGAGTGATGATCCCGCATGCCGGTCCCGATGCCCGGCCGACACGAGACAGGCATCCGGGCGCCGGCCGCGGCCGGGGGTCGTTCACATGCGTTTCTCGCTGATCCTCGCAACCGTCGGGCGCGTCGAAGAGCCGAGGGCGTTTCTCGCCAGTCTCGGTGAGGCGGCGCTCGTGCGTGAGGTCATCGTCGTCGACCAGAACGAGGATGAACGTCTCGCGCCCGTGCTTGCCGCTTTCTCCCACATCACCTTTGTCCATCGCCGCATGGCGTCCGGCCACGTATCGGCGGCGCGCAATGCGGGCATCCCGCTCGCGCGCGGCGACATCGTCGCATTTCCCGACGACGACTGCACCTATGCGCCGGGGCTGCTTGAGGGAGTGGCCGAAAGGCTGGCGGCCCTGCCGGTGCCGGGGATGGTGACGGCGTTGGTCGCGAGCGAGAGCGGGATGCCCAGTGCCGGCGGATATGCGCCGCCGCGGGTGGGGCCCGTCACGCGCGACAATGTGTTCGTGACCGCACGTGAACCGGGCCTGTTCATCGCTCGCGAGGCGCTGGCCCGGCTTGGCGGCTTCGACCAACGGTTCGGCCTGGGAACAGCGTTCACGAGTTGCGAGTCCGCGGATCTCGCGCTGCGATTGGTGGCGGCGGGTGTCCCGGCCGTGTTCGATCCGGCTCTTGTCGTACGCCACCACGACAGCCGCCTGTCCGCCATCGGCCTCGCGCGCGTGCATGGGAGCGCCGCGGGGTTCGGCGCCTGCCTGCGCCACCATCGGTATGGGATCGGGACGCTGGGGCGTTACCTGCTGCGGGCGCTCGGCGGAATGGTCATGGGCGTGCTGCGGGCGGACGGCGCGTGCGTCGCCTTTTACGGCCGCACACTGCGCGGAAGGCTCTGGGGATATTGGACCTGGCACGACGAAGGCGCCCTGTGACAATCGGCCGGCCGGGTTCGCACGGCAAGCGGGCGTCGCTGCTGGTTGCCACGGTGTCCGGCGACCTGCTCAGGCGGCGGGAACGCGCTTCAGCCTGACCAGGACGGCCGTTCGTTCATCGCCATTGAGAGCGCGCGTCCACGTGAAGGTGGCGACCACCAGCAACGCGGCGCCAGCGGCGACCGGTCCGAGGACGGCCACGATGAGGGCCAGCAGCGAAAGCGCGAACACCGGGATGACACGCAGCAGCTCGGCGCGCGTTTCTGGGAAGATCCGGACCAGCAACCAGACGCGCAGCCCGAAGGAGAGGGCGACCCGTGCGACCCACGAGGCCGCCGCGCCGACGACGCCGAAGAGCGGCAGCAGAACCAGCAGCAGCGGGACCAGGATTGCGATCTCAAGCAATGCGAGGCGTGCATTGAAGGCCGGCTTCCCCAGCCCGTCCAGCATGTCGGCGGCGACGATGTCGAGGCTGTAGAAAAGGATGCCGAAGCCCAGAAGGCGCAGCACCGGCGCGGCCTGCTGCGCAAATGCCGCGCCAAGCCAGAGCCGCAGCAACGGCTCCGCCATCGTTACGGCGACGAGCGCGACCGGCAGAACCAGGGCGCCCACGGCCAGCAGCACTCGCCGGTAAAGCAGGGCGGCGCGGGCCGGCGCCGCGCGATGCGCTGTCGTCATCGCCGGAAAGGCCGCCGCCATCACCGCCTGCGGCAAAGCGGTAAAACGAAAGATGATATCGAACGGGGTCGCATACCAGGCGGTCGCAGCCGGCGAGAGAACGGAAGCGATAACGAAGCGATCCATGTAGAG
Source organism: Rhodospirillales bacterium (assembly GCA_028869995.1). GTDB lineage: Bacteria > Pseudomonadota > Alphaproteobacteria > Acetobacterales > Acetobacteraceae > JAJXXT01. Next base: position 55,560 of record JAGWQN010000127.1, on the reverse strand, counting down.
CAGGATCGGGAAGGCCAGGTTCGAGACCGTCATCCAGCCGCCGAGATGCAGCACCGGACGGATCGCGCGAAACGAGATGCGTGCCCGGGCGAGCGACGGCATCGCACGGTGCGCCAGCCGCCAGAGGATGATGGTGGTCAGCCCACGGCAGACGACCTGAACCGCCATGACCGGCACCAGGCTGTGCCAGACCGCGAGGGTGGCCAATGGGCCGAGATAGTAGACGACCAGGATCGGCATGTTGATGATCGTGTAGGTACCGACGCGCTGGTAGGCGGACAGCACACCCCAGAGCGAGCCATTGACGACGACAAGCGGCAGCGCCAGGCAGAGCACGTCGAGCGCGTGCATGACCTCCGGGCGCAAAGCTGGCGGCACTTTCAGTGCATGACCGACATAAAGATGCAGACCCAGCGCGATGATCACGGCGAACACGACGCCGAGGCCGGCGAGAACAACGATACCAGTCTTGGTCGCCTCTGCCGCGGCTTCGTCCTCGCCATTGGCGATCGCGTGCGCGATGGTGCGCGTCAGGGCCCTGGCCAGCCCGAGGTCGAAAATGGTGAAGGCGCTCATCAGCGCCAGCGAGAGCGAGAAGATGCCCCAGCGCGTGAGCCCCATCGCATGCAGCAGAAACGGTGTGACGGCGACCGCGATCAGCAGTGGGAAGATGCGGCCGGAGAGATTCCAGGCTGTGGAGATGGCAATCGTGCGGGTGGCCGTCAGCTCGCTGACGCGGCGGTCCGGGCTCATGCGGCGGCGCCCGGATCGATCACGCCGCCATCTCGTGCGAGCCCGGCCGGCGGTCTGGCGCTTCGTTGCGGATGACTCTCGCCGCCTCGGCGCGAGAGCAACAAAACGTGCGCTTGTCGGCCCCGGCCTTCGCGCGCCCGGAGCGGGCTGGGGGCGGGGAGCGGTCGGACGTTCCGGGGATGGGGCGCGCGCGCGGCATTTTCGCGTTATTGTGACGGACGCATCGGGGATTTCCCAGTCCCCGCGGCGCGCCACGCGCGTGAATCCGGCACCGCCTGCTGCGGCCGGTGCGCGTCCTCCTCCCTTTGGCCGATGAAGCTACTCGGCGGCGAGAGGGGCCGCCTCCGCCATGGCTGCGGCGCGCGCGAGGTCGACCGATAGCAGGCGCGAGACGCCGCGCTCCTGCATCGTCACGCCGTAGAGACGGTCCATCCGGGCCATCGTCATCGGATGGTGCGTGACGACCAGAAACCGGGTGCCGCCGTCATTCGCCATATGCTCGAGCAGGTTGCAGAACCGCTCGACATTGGCATCGTCGAGCGGCGCGTCCACCTCGTCCAGCACCGCGACGGGGGCGGGATTGCAGCGGAAGACGGCGAAAATCAGCGCCAATGCCGTCAGCGCCTGTTCGCCGCCCGAGAGCAGCGAAAGCGTTGCCAGTTTCTTCCCGGGCGGCTGGACGTAGATCTCGAGTCCAGCCTCCAGCGGATCGTCCGATCCGACCAGCGCCAGATGCGCCCGCCCGCCGCCGAACAACCGCGCGAAAAGGGCCTGGAACTGGTTATCGACCTGCTCGAAGATGGCGGCGAGCCGCTCCCGTCCCTCGCGGTTGAGATGGCCGATCGAGCCTCGCAGCTTGGCGATGGCGGTCGTCAGCTCCGCGCCTTCCTTGACGATCGCCTCGATGCGGGCGGCGATTTCCTCGGCCTCGACCTCGGCGCGCAGGTTGACCGGGCCCATCTCGTCGCGCTCGCGCAGCAACCGCTCGAGCTTCTTGCGGGCACGGTCCTCGTCGAGTCCCGCCGGCGGCTCCGGCAGTACCGTGTCCACGCCCAGCCGTTCCAGCACGCGCTCGGCAATGGTTCCCACCGCGGCCGCCGCCGCCTCCCGCGCGGCCTCGATGCGCACTGCTTCCTCGCGCGTCTGGGCCAGCCGGGATTCGGCGCTGCGCGCGGCGCGGTCGGCGGCGCCGGCCGCCGCCTCGGCAGCCTGCAACGCAGCGGCGCAGGCGCTGTAGGTGCGTTCCGCGGCGTCCAGCGCCTCGATCCCGGCGATCCGGCGGGTCTCGATTTCCTCGGGCAAGGCTGCGCTGGCTTCTCGGGTCGCCGCGGCTTCGCCGCGCCGGGTCTCGAGATCCGCGACGCGTGCATGGGCGTCGGCATGCCGGCGCGACCATTCCGCGAGTTCCGACTCGAGGCTGGCCAGGCGCTGGCGGGCAGTTTCCAGCGCGCGCCGCGCCTCGGTCTGAGCGGCTCGTGCGGTGCTCTCGTCGCGACGGGCCTGCGAGAGATGTTCACGCGCGGCTGCGACCGCGGCACGCGCGGCCGACGTGTCGGGTGCCGTCGCGATGCCTGCCAGGGCCTGGTCGAGTGCCGCGCGGGCCTCCTCGCGATCCGCGCCCAGCCGCGCCTCCTCCTCATCCGCGGCCTGCAGCCGGGCTGTGGCGGACGCGGTTTCCGTGGTGAGGCGCGCTGCCGTGGCGCGGGCGCGCTCGAGCTTTCGTTCCGTCTCGCCGCGGGCTCCCCGTGCTGCGGTTTCCGCGTCGCGTGCCTGGCGCAGCGCGGTCTCGGCCGCTTCCAGCGCCTGCTTGGCCTCGTTCGCCGCGGCTTCGGCCTCGGCCCGCGCCGCACGGGCCTCGCCCAGGCGCCGGCGTTGGGCGATCCGGATCGCGGCCGGCGAACGGGCGCCTGCCGGCACGGCGAACCCGTCCCACCGCCAGACGGCGCCTTCGCGCGATACAAGGATTTGCCCGGGGGCCAGGAGCGGCTGCAGCGCCTGCGGGTCGGCGCCTTCCGCCACCACGGCGGCCCAGGCCAGCGCCCGCGCGAGCGAGGGCGGACCGCTCACGCTCGTCGCCAGCGCTTGGGCGCCCTCGGGCCAGGAAGGCGGCGGCAGCGATGGCAGTTCGTGCCACTCGCCGCTTTCCAGAGCCTCGCCCAAGGCCGCGGCGACGGCCGCCTCCATACCTTCCGGGACGCCCAAAGCGCCAGCCAGGGTGGAGGCGTTGCCCACCAGTTCCTCGAGGGTCCGGATTTCGGCGGCGAGGCTGGCCATGCGCGTGCGTGCCGCTTCGGCCGTGTCGCGCGCGGCCATCCGAGCCTGGTCGCCCGTGGCGCGATCGGCCTCGGCCTGTTCCAGCGCGGCCCGGATAGCGGCGAGGGCCGCCTGAGCCTGTTCAGCCTCCTCGCGCGCTGCGTCCAGTGCGGTGGGGTCTGGGCGGGGAATGCGCGCCCGCTCGGCGGCAAGACGCTGCGCCCGTTCCTCGATGCGCTTCAGCCGCGCCTCGGCGAAAAGCCTGGCTTCGTTACGGCTGCGCGCGGCCGCTTCCTCGGTCGCGGCGTGTTCGGTCGCGCGGTTGGCCTCGGCCTCTGCCGAACGCACCGCATCGGTCGCGGTGGTGAGCAGGCCGTCGGCCTCGGCGATGCGCGCCGGCAGCGCCTGAGCCTGTTCGGTGAGCGTCGCGCGCTCGCGCGAGAGCCGTTCGCGGGCTGCCTCGGCATCGTTGCGGGCCGCCATGGCGTGCGCAAGATCGGCCTCGATCCGTGCCAGGTCGCGCTCGGCCTGCGCGAGGGCCTCGCGCGCGCGCTGGGCCTCGGCCGCTACCTGCTCGGCGGCGATGCGCGAGCGCTCGAGGGCGGTGCGTGCTTCCGCCTCGCTGCCGCGAAGTGGCGGCAAGGCGGCGGCGGCTTCCGTGGCGGCGGTGGCGGCGGCGGTCGCGTCGGCGGTGGCGGCGGCAACGGCGCTGACCGCGAGGGCCTGCGCAGCGGCCGCTTCCTGCTCGGCCGCCACGGCGGCGGCGCGCTGGATCGACAGCAGCTCCGCCTCGGCGTTGCGGACGGCGCCGGAGATGTTGCGATAGCGGGCGGCCTGGCGGGCCTGGCGCTTGAGCGCCTCGTGCTGCGATTCGAGCTGGCCCCGAAGGTCCTCGGCGCGCGACAGGTTGGCCTCTGCCGCCCGCAGCTTCAGCTCGGCCTCGTGTCGGCGTGCGTGCAGGCCGGTAATACCGGCCGCCTCTTCAAGGATCGCCCGGCGCTCGTCGGGGCGGGCATTGACCACGGCGGCGATACGGCCCTGGCTGACCATACCGGACGAATGGGCGCCGGTGGCCAGATCGGCGAACAGTGTCTGCACGTCGCGTGCGCGCGCCTCGCGGCCATTGATGCGATAGAGGCTGCCTTGGCCGCGTTCGATGCGCCGGGAGATTTCGAGATCCGGGGCCTCATGCAGTGGCGGGGGCGCGCGGCCCTGCGTTTCCTCGAGCGAGATGGTGACTTCGGCGAGGTTGCGAGCGGGGCGCGCCGCGGTGCCGGCGAAGATGACGTCCTCCATCTCGCCGCCGCGCAGCGATTTCGCGGAGGTCTCGCCCATGGCCCAGCGCAGCGACTCGACGATGTTGGACTTGCCGCAGCCATTGGGGCCGACGATGCCGGTCAGCCCCTCGTGGATCTCCACGGTCGTGGGTTCGGCGAACGATTTGAAGCCGGCAATGCGCAGACGGGTGAAGCGGACGGGCAAACGGCCTCTCCTGGCTCGGTCCCCTACAGCTTGTGGATAACTTTCGGCGGGGTAACCGTATCTGGTAATCTAACAGGAGTGGCCGGAGAGTCGAGAATATTGGCCCGCGGCCGGCACGGCGGAGGGTTCGCCGCCACCCTGCCGCTGCGGTTCTACGCGGCGGCCTTGGCGACCGCGCCGGCGAAATCAGAGTACGGCATTTCTCCGACCAGCTTCACGTTCTTCGCGCCAGGGCCGTTGAAGACGAAGCTCGGCGTGCTGTCGATGCTGTAACGCTTTTGGTCATTGTCCTGTCGATTGAGCAGGGCGACCTTGAGCGGCGTATCGGCGATGGCGGCCCGGAATTGGTCGTTCGGCATGCCCCAGAGGGCGGCGATCTTGCCGAGCTCGGCGATGTTGTCGACGTTGCGCGCGAAGGCCCAGGTGTCCTGGGAGGCGAACAGCGCCTCGCAGAACGGTTCGTATTTGTCGGCCGGTAGGGTGCGCGCGACCATCGCTGCGAGCAGGGCGAGGTTGTCGAGCGGGAAGTCGTGGAAAACGATCCGCACCTTCCCCGTTGCGACCAAGTCTTTCTTGACCTGCTGCAGCGTGGTGCCGCTGAAGCGGGCGCAATGAGGGCAGGTGAGGGAGAAGAACTCCATCACCGTCACCGGCGCGTCGGCCTGGCCGATGGCGCGGGGTGTCATCTTCGGGTCGGTCGGGGGCAGGGCCGCGGGCAGAGCGGGGGCCGGCGGGGTGCCCACGGGGCGGCTTGAGCGCCTCGAATACCAAGCCACGCCGCCGGCAGCGCCCACGACGACGACGGCGGCAGCGGACGCGATCAGGGCGCGGCGTTGCATGGTGATCTCCAGGTCACTTTGTCCAGCGTCTTAAGCGGGCGGGTGCTCCCGCGTCGAGGGGCGGGAGCGTTGAATTCCTGTCATTCGCCTGTGCGCGTTCAGGCTTCGGGGGCGCCGGTCGTTTTCGCGGCGAGGGCGGTGCCCAAAGCCTCCAGCGCCGCGCGGAGCGGACCCTCCGGCAGCGATGCCACCGCGGCGGCGACGCGGGCCACGGCTTCGGGCGAGGGCGAGGCCGGCTGCGGATGCTGCGGGGGGGCGACGATGCTCGGCGCGAAGCGCAGGCGGGTTGCGGCCTCTGAGCCAAGGAAGGCGTTGATGCGGGAGAGCAGTTGCGGCGCCAGGTGTTGCAGCTCCAACGCAATCGGCGGGCTGGCGGCGAGGGTCAGCGTTCCCGCGGCAAGGCGGCGGGGTACGGTCACGGCGGCGATGGCCGGGCCCACCACGGCCTCCCATTCCGCGAGCAGGGCCGCGATCGAGGGCGCGCGCCGCTTCAGCGCCGGCCGCACGAGCGGCGCCAGGATCGCCCCCAAGGCCTTCGGCGCATGGACCGATGCTTTCGGCGCATAGACGGATCGAGGTTCGCTCGTCATATCGGGCTTGTGGTGTGCGTGACCCAATTGCTCGACTGGTACGATCAGCACAAGCGGGACCTGCCCTGGCGACGGGGCGAGGTGGACCCGTGGCACGTGCTGCTGACCGAAACGCTGCTGCAACAGACCACGGTCGCGACCGTCCTGCCGCACCACCCGCGCTTCCTCGAGCGGTTCCCCACCGCTGCGGCGATGGCGGCCGCGGGGGAGGAGGAGGTGCTGCGGATGTGGGCCGGGCTCGGCTACTACGCCCGCGCCAGGCGCCTGCATGCCGCCGCACAGGTGATCGCGGCGCGTGGTTTCCCGGCGGATATCGACGGCCTGCGCGCCTTGCCGGGGGTGGGTGCCTATACGGCCGCGGCGGTGGGCGCGATCGGCTTCGGCCTGCCGGCCGTCCCGGTGGACGGCAATGTCGAACGCGTGATGGCCCGCGTCGCGCGCATCGAGATACCGCTGCCGCGCGGCAAAGCCGCGATACGGGCGGCGGCGGCCCGGATCGGCCAGCAGGAGGCGGCCCACGCCCGGCCCGGCGATGTGGCGCAGGCGCTCTTCGATCTGGGCGCCACCGTCTGCACGCCCGTCTCGCCGCGCTGTCCCGCCTGCCCATGGCGCGACGGTTGCGCCGGGCGCGACATCGCGCAGCGGCTGCCCGTGCGCGCGCCGAAAAAGCCGCGGGCGCGCTGGTTCGGGGTGCATTTTCTGCTGGAGGACGCGGCCGGCCGGGTCTTGCTACGCCGGCGTCCCCGCGAGGGGGTGCTCGGCGGCATGATGGAGTTGCCTGGAACCTCCTGGCGTCCGGCCGAATGGACACCGGAGGAGGCGCTCGCGCTCGCCCCGGCGAAGGCCGTCTGGAGGCCGATCGGGACGCTTTGGCATGGCTTCACCCACGCCGAGCTCGAGATCACGCTGATGCGCGCCGCGGTCGCGCGCATCTCGGCACCCGGAGAGCTGGTGCCAGCGGCGCGTCTCGGGCAGGCGGGGCTGCCGAGCGTGATGCTTAAATGCGTTCGGCTGGCCGGTCTGGCGGAAGGGCCCGCCCCATGACCGCCGCCCGCGGCTCACGCGTGTGGCGGCCTCGCGGGGCGCGCGGTATCCCGCGGCGCCATGCGGTCCACGGCGGGCTCGCCAAGCTCGCCACCGGCCTGCTTCGCCTCTAGAACACCCCATCATCTTGCCGAGGAGCCCGCCATGAGGACCCGTGCCGCCGTTGCCCATGCTGCGAGACAGCCCCTGTCCATCGAGGAGATCGAGATCGAGGGACCGAAAGCAGGCGAGGTGCTGGTCGAGATCAAGGCCACCGGCATCTGCCATACGGACGAGTTCACGCTTTCGGGCGCCGATCCCGAGGGGCTGTTTCCCTGCATCCTGGGCCATGAGGGGGCGGGCGTGGTGGTGGAGACGGGGCCTGGCGTCACGTCGCTGCGGCCAGGCGACCATGTGATCCCGCTCTACACGCCCGAGTGCCGCCAGTGCGAATATTGCCTCAGCCGCAAAACCAATCTCTGCGTCGCGATCCGCGCCACCCAGGGGAAAGGCGTGATGCCGGACGGCACCAGCCGCTTTCGCTGCTCCGGCGCGCCCGTCTATCACTACATGGGGACCTCGACCTTCGCGAACCATACCGTGCTGCCGGAGATCGCGCTGGCGAAGATCCGGGCGGACGCGCCGTTCGAGAAGGTGTGCTACATCGGCTGCGGCGTGACGACGGGCATCGGCGCCGTCATCAACACCGCCAAGGCGGAGGCCGGCTGCCGCGCCGTGGTTTTCGGGCTCGGCGGTATCGGCCTCAACGTGGTGCAGGGGCTGAGGATGGTCGGCGCCGAGCAGATCGTCGGCGTGGATCTCAATCCCGGACGCCGGGCGCTCGCGGAAAAATTCGGCATGACGGATTTCGTCAATCCCGCCGAGGTCAAGGGCGATCTCGTCTCGCACCTGGTGGCTCTGACCAAGGGCGGCGCCGACTACAGTTTCGAGTGCATCGGCAACGTCAACGTCATGCGGCAGGCGCTCGAATGTGCCCATCGCGGCTGGGGCAAATCGATCATCATCGGCGTTGCTGGAGCGGGCCAGGAAATCAGCACGCGGCCGTTTCAACTCGTGACCGGCCGCGTCTGGATGGGAACGGCGTTCGGTGGCGCGCGAGGCCGGACCGACGTGCCGCGCATCGTCGACTGGTACATGGACGGGCGCATCAACATCGATGATCTGATCACGCATGTCATACCGCTCGAGCGAATCAACGAGGGTTTTGAGATGATGCGCCGGGGCGAGAGCATCCGTACCGTGGTGACGTTCTGAGATGGAAATGTCGGCTAGCGGGCATCAGCACTACGAGGCGCTGATCGCGCGGGCCGCGGCGATCCCGCCGGTGGCCTGCGCCGTGGTTCATCCTTGCGACGTGCCCTCGCTCGGCGCGGCGCTCGAGGCGGCGCGCGAGAAGCTGATCGCGCCGATCCTGGTGGGGCCGCAGGCGCGCATCCAGCGCGCTGCGGCGGAGGCGGGGCTCGATCTCGCGGGCGTGCCGGTCGAGGACACGCCGCACAGCCACGCCAGCGCGGACCGGGCCGTTGCGCTGGTGCGCGAGGGACGCGCGCACATGCTGATGAAGGGCTCGCTGCACACGGACGAACTGATGGGGGCCGTGGTTGCGCACGATACCGGCCTGCGGACGGGGCGGCGGATCAGCCATGTCTTCATCATGGACGTACCGCGCTACCGGGAGCCATTGTTCATCACCGACGCGGCCATCAATATTTCACCCGACCTCGAAACGAAGGCCGATATCGTTCGTAACGTCATCGATCTTCATAGGGGGCTGGGCCTGGGGGCGCCGCGGGTTGCCATCCTCTCGGCGGTCGAGACCGTGACACAGAAGATCCCGAGCACCATCGACGCCGCAGCGCTGTGCAAGATGGCGGAACGTCACCAGATCGTCGGCGGATTGCTCGACGGGCCGCTCGCGCTCGACAACGCGATCGACCCCGAAGCGGCGCGCATCAAGGGGATTGAGTCCGAGGTCGCGGGGCGGGCCCAGGTGCTGCTGGTCCCCGATCTCGAGGCGGGGAACATGCTGGCGAAGAACCTGACCTTCCTCGGCGGTGCCGATGCCGCCGGGATCGTGATGGGCGCGCGCGTGCCGATCATCCTCACCAGCCGTGCCGACAGCCAGCGTACGCGGCTCGCCTCCTGCGCCGTTGCCGTTCTCTATTCGCAACATCTCGCGGAGGCCACCGCCGAGGCGATGGCATGACGGGCCCGCTGCTGGTCATCAACGCCGGAAGCTCCAGTCTCAAGTTCGAGACCTTTCAGGTGACCGGGGCGGCGCCACGACGCATGCTGCGCGGACAGATCGAGCGGCTGGCCAGCGATGCGCCACACTTCACGGCACGCGGCGTGGAGGGGCGTGTCGTCGAGCGCGTGCTGGGGGCGGGCGAGGATCCGCTGGCCGCGCTGCTCGGCTGGCTCGGCGAGCACGGTGGTGGGGCGCCGTTCGCGGTCGGCCATCGGGTGGTGCACGGGGGCGCGAGGCATCTCGGACCGGCGCTGATCGACGACGCCTTGCTGGCGGAGCTCGATGCACTGGTGCCCCTGGCTCCTCTGCACCAGCCGCATAACCTCGATCCCATCCGGCGCCTGCGCAGCCACGCGCCATCGCTGCCGCAGGTCGCCTGCTTCGATACCGCTTTTCATCGCGGCCACTCCGAGATCGTGGATCGTTACGCATTGCCCGAGGCGCTCTATGCGCAGGGGGTGCGGCGATACGGGTTCCACGGCCTGTCCTACGCCTGGATCGCGCGGCGCTTCGCCGAGCTCGCGCCGGCACAGGCCGCCGGACGGGTGATCGTGGCCCATCTGGGCTCGGGCTGCTCCGCCTGCGCCATGGTCGGCGGGCGCAGCGTGGACAGCACCATGGGCTTTACCGCCCTCGAGGGGCTGGTCATGGGCACGCGCCCGGGACAGCTCGATGCCGGCGTCGTGCTCTATCTCGCCGAGCAGGGGATGGATGCCAAGGCCATCGAACACCTCCTCTATTACGAAAGCGGACTGAAGGGCCTTTCCGGGCTCTCGGGCGACGTCCGCGATCTGCTTGCCGATGGCGGCCCTCGGGCGCGGATGGCGCTCGGTGTCTTCGCCTACCGGGCGGCCACGGCTTTCGCGGCCCTGGCGGCGTCGATGGGTGGGCTCGACGCCGTCGTCTTCACCGCCGGGATCGGCGAGAACGCGCCGGCAATCCGAGCCGCCATCGCCGAACGATGCGCCTGGCTCGGGCTCGAGCTCGATCCCGCGTGCAACGCGACGAACAGCACGCTGATTTCGGCCACCGACAGCAAGGTGGCCGGCTACGTCATCCCGACCGACGAGGAGGCGACGATCGCTCGGGAAACCCTGGAGGTGCTCTCCGCCCGGTGAGCCTCAGGGCTCGGCGCGGCGCGAGCGGACGAGGCAGCGGAGTGGCTGGCCTGCTCTGACCGCATGGGTCGCGCAGCTGACAATATCATAACGCTGCTTATTATAAGGCCCATGAACCTTGATCTCCTGTCGCTGCTGCATGACCTCGCCCGGCACTCCCGGATGGAAGCGGACCGCCGCGCCTCGAGCCAGGGCCTCACGCTGGCGCAGTGGAAGATTATCATTCATCTCGAGCGCCAGGCCGGGCTGTCGCAGAAGGAGCTGGCCGAGATCCTCGAGGTCGAGCCGATTACCATCGCGCGGCTGATCGACCGGCTCGAGGCGCACGGCCTGGTGCAGCGTCGCGACGACCCCTCAGACCGGCGCATCTGGCGGCTGCACCTGACCCGAGGAGCCGCCCCGGTGCTGAAGGCGCTCGCGCAGGAGCGGGCAGCCATGCTCGAGGCGATCACCAAGGGGCTCTCGCGGACGGAGATCGCAACGGTGGAAGCGGCGATGGTGCGGATGAAGGAAAACGTCGTCGCGGGTTTGCGGGCGCGTGAGACGGAGGTAGCCTGATGTCTCAGGCAACCGCAAGCGCGCGCGTCGGCAGCGCCGAACCGGCCGTGAGGCAGCGCAGCCGCCGGCAGGTGCTGCGCCCGCTGCTGATGCTCGGGGGGATCGCCATCGTGCTGGTCGCCTCGGTGACCCTGTGGTTGCGAAGCGGACGCTGGGTCGCAATCGACGACTCTTACGTGCGCGCCGGCAGGCTGCTGGTGGCAACGGACGTTTCCGGCATCGTCGCGAGCGTGGACGTCCACGAGGGCGAACGCGTGAGTAAGGGGCAGGTTCTGTTCCGGCTCGATCCGCGCGCCTTCAGAATTGCGCTTGACCACGCCGATGCCGAGCTGGCCAGTGCCCGGGCGAATGCGGCCGCGCAGCAGGACGACTACAAGCGTATGCTGCAGCAGGCGGCGGCGATGGCGGCGAACGTGGCCTCCGATCGCATCGTCTACGAGCGCGCCGCGCGACTGGTTGGCAAAAGCGTCGTTTCGCGCGCCGAGTACGATACCGCGCGCTACAAGCTTGCGGCGGACGGCGCGACGCTTGCCGCCCTGCGCGAGCAGGCGCAGGTGCAGCTGATGCAGATCGGCGGCCGGCCGGATCTGCCGGTCGATCAACTGCCCGCCGTCCAGGCGGCGCAGGCGAACGTCGCCGAGGCACAGCGGCAATATGCGGACAGTATCGTTCGCGCACCGTTTGCGGGCGTCGTGACGCAGGTGGCGAACCTGCAGCCCGGGACGTATCTGCCGGCGGCGACAGCTGCGTTCGGCCTCGTCTCGACGACGAATATCTGGATCGAGGCGAACCCGAAGGAAACCGAGCTGACCTGGGTCAAGCCCGGCGACAAGGTCGATGTTTCGGTCGATACGTATCCGGGTCGTGTCTGGAAGGGCGTCGTGCAGAGCGTCGCGCCCGCGTCCGGCGCGGAGTTCTCCGTGCTGCCGGCGCAGAACGCGTCCGGCAACTGGGTCAAGGTCGTGCAGCGGATCCCACTGCGTATCGCTCTTGATCCGACACGCGACGCGCCCGTGCTGCGCGCGGGCATGAGCGTGACCGTCGATATCGACACGCGTCACGTGCGCACGCTGTCCGATCTCTGGCCCTGGTAACGGCTCGGACGCGCCATGAATCCGCACGCGACGCCCCATCGCGGGCTCATCACCGTCTGCCTGATGGCGGCGACGCTGATGCAGGCGCTGGACTCTACGATCGCGAACGTCGCGCTTCCCTACATGCAGGGCTCGCTCGCCGCGACCGCCGACCAGATTACCTGGGTTCTGACGTCCTACGTCATCGCCGCCGCGATCATGACGGCGCCCGTCGGCTGGCTCGCGATGCGCTTCGGCCGCAAGCAACTCTTCATTGCGAGCCTTGTTGGATTCACCGTTGCGTCGATGGCCTGTGGAGCAGCGCAGTCTCTGTCGCAGATGGTCGCATTCCGCCTGATCCAGGGCATGTTCGGCGCGGCGCTCGTGCCCTTGTCGCAGGCGACCCTGCTCGACATCTATCCGGTCGAGCAACGCGGCCAGGCGATGGCGATCTGGGGCATGGGTGTCATGGTCGGGCCCATTCTTGGTCCGACACTCGGCGGCTATCTGACCGAATTCTACAACTGGCGCTGGGTCTTCTACGTCAATCTGCCGTTCGGCATCCTGGCGGTCGTGGGCCTCATGGTCTTCATGCCCCGCCCGGAGCCGAACAAGGGTATGCGCTTCGACTGGATTGGCTTCCTGGTGCTGGCGCTCGGTGTTGGCGCTTTGCAGATGATGCTGGACCGCGGCGAGACGAAGGACTGGTTCGGCTCACGGGAAATCGTCGTCGAAGCGGTGCTCGCGGGCCTGGGCCTCTATCTCTTCCTCGTGCACATCTTCACGTCTGAAAAGCCCTTCATCCCTCCGCGTATCTTCCGCAACGGCAACTTCTCCGCCGCATCGGGGTTGATGTTTTCGATCGGCGTCGTGCTGCTCGCGTCGTCGGCGCTCCTCGCTCCCTATCTGCAGACGCTGGGTGGTTATCCGGTGCTGAGCGCGGGCCTCATCATGGCACCGCGCGGCATCGGCACCATGATCGCGATGATGCTGGTCGGGCGACTCACGGCGCGCATGGATCCACGCAAGCTGATGGGCTTCGGCGTGCTGGTGATGAGCTGGTCGTTCTGGCGCATGTCGACGTGGACACCCGATGTCGGCGAGCAGGAGATTATCTTCACCATCGTGATCCAGGGTTTCGCGATGGGCTTCGTCTTCGTGCCGCTGCAGGTCGTAGCCTTTGCGACCGTTGATCCGGCGCTGCGCGGCGACGGCACGGCGCTGCTGAGTCTGTTCCGCAACATCGGATCCGCGATCGGCGTTTCGGTCACGGAACTGATGCTGGCGCGCCACCAGCAGATCGTCCATTCCTCGCTCGCGGCACTGATCACGCCCCTCAACCGGATCCTCGGCGCCGGACCGGGAGCGGCGATGGCGCCGATCAACCCGCTCGGCTCGGCGCTGGCGCTGCCCCCGCTCGGGATGCCGATGACGACCACGATCCCCTATGGTGCTGCCGTCTCGCCCAACAACCCGCTGGGCGCCATGGTGCTCGACCAGATGATCAACTTCCAGGCCAGCGTCATCGGCTACATCGACGACTTCAAGCTGATGGTATGGACCTCGTTGCCGGCCGTGCTGCTGCTGTTCCTGATGCGCCGCCCCGGCTTTACGGCGGCAAAGCCGGCGGCACACGAGATCCTTGAGTAGGCGAGCTCCCGCGACGGCACGCGCCCGGCGCCCGTTCTCCCCGCCAGACCTCCGGCCAGACCGACTCATCGGGCCGGATGTGGGCCCTTAGGCAGCGCCGCGTCGCGCCTCCCCGCGGGACTCGGCGAGATGATCGAAGCGGCGGGTGAAGGTGCCGAGCCCCATCGTCTGCGAGCGCAGCTCGATGATCATGTCGTGCAGCTCTGCTGCCGGCACCAGCGCCTCGACGTCGTCCCAGCCGGGCCAGCCGACGCGTTCGGCATAACCCAGGATCTGACCGCGCCGGCCCGTCAGCAGCCGTTGGGCGCGAGCGGTGAAGTCGTTCGGCACGCTGATCGTCACCCGTTCGATCGGCTCCAGCAGCACCGGATCGGCCTTCGCCAGCCCCTCCTGCATGGCGGTGCGCGTCGCGGTGCGGAACGCCATGTCAGAGCTGTCGACGCTGTGGAACTGCCCATCATGGAGGGTCACGGCGATGTCGACGACGGGATAGCCGAACGGTCCCTTGCGGGCAGCCTCCTCGGCGGCCTCGCCGACGGCCGGGATGAAGTTGCGCGGCACGGCGCCGCCGACGACGCGGTCGATGAATTCGAAGCCGGCACCCCGCGGGCGAGGCGCGATCTCGATCTTGACATCGGCGAACTGGCCATGGCCGCCGGTCTGGCGTTTCAGCCGCCCATGCTCGTGCACGCCGTGCCGGATCGTTTCGCGATAGGCGACCTGGGGGGTGTGGCTGCTCACCTTGAGCCCGCCGATGCGGCCCAGCCGGTCGATCGCGGCGTTGAGGTGGATCTCTCCCTGGCCGTGCAGGACTGTCTCGCCGGCCTCGGTGTGCGTGATCGTGAGCGAGGGATCCTCCTCGAGCAGCTTCTGCATCGCGCCGGAGAGCTTCACGTCGTCCTTGCGATCCGTGGTGGCGATGGCGAGCGCGTAGACGGGCGAGGGCGGCGGCGGGAAGGCCAGGGTCTCGCCGCCTTGCGTGCCGAGCGTCGCGCCGGTGGCGAGGGTGTCGAGACGGCCGAGTGCGACCACCTCCCCGGCCTGGGCCTGGTTGACCTTGGCCGCCTCGCCGGCGGGGAAGCGCTGGATGCCGCCGAGCCGGCTGCCAGCGAGGGTCACCCCGTCCTGCAACGTGCCCCGCCAGATCCGGGCGAAGGAAAGCTTGCCCGCATGCCCCGCATGCTGGGTCCGGAACACCTGGCCCAGCACCGGGCCCGACGCAGCGATGCCGAGCCGTGCTGCCGTCTGTTGGACGAAGGGCGTGTCGTGGCGGAGCTTCTTCCACAGCCGGCGCACGCCATGCATTTCCTGCCCCGCGCCGAGCAGCACCTCGACCACATCGCCCGCGGCGAGATCCTTGCGCAGGTCGGCATAGAGTTCCGCAGGCGTCGGCTTCACGTCCTCCAGCACTTTTTCGAGCAGCGCGTCGTCGTGGTCGGCCAGCACCTCGACCAGCTTGTCCAGGGCGTCCTGCTCGACCTTCTGCATCTCCGAGGACACGGCCATCATTTCCGAGGCCTGTCCGCTGCGATAGCGGTAGGCGCGATCGCTGACGAGATCGACATAGCCGGTTATGCGGCCGGCCTCCGTCATCGGCACCTGGCACAACGCGAGCGGCATACGGGCCTGAGCCTGCAGCGCGGCGAGGGTCTCCGAGAGCCCGCCCTCCAGCGTGTCGATCTTGTTGATCAGCACCAGGTGGGGAATGCGCTGCTCGGCCAGCATGTGCAGCACGGGTGCGACGGTCAGGGCACGCGAAGGCGCGGGATCGCAGACGACGATGGCGATGTCCGCCACGCTGAGCGCCGCAGCCGCCTCGTAGGCGAACTCAACGGAGCCAGGGCAATCGAGGATCGCCCATTCGTCGCCCAGGTAGCTGGTATGGCTGAGCCGCGCCTCGGTGGTCGGCGGGCGGTTGCGCGGGTCGGCCGGCCTGCGGGCGGGAGATCCGGCCGCCTCCAGCAGCGCCTCGAAGAGCGTGGACTTCCCGCTCCCCGACGGCCCCACCAGGGCGACCGTGCGAGGGCTTCTTGCGGCATTGTCTCCGGGCATAGCGTTCCCCTCTCGTTGATGAGGGCGCCCCGCGGGCGTGACGCCCTTCGCCGCGAAGCCTAGCCCCGGAAGCGGCCGGGCGGGAGTCCCCGATCAGTCCGGCCGCGATGTCGCCGACGGCAGCGGATCGAGGAGGGTGTTGAGCCGGTCGGCCGCGAGCGCGGCGAAGGCAGCGAGCAGCGCATGACGGCGCGCGGTGGGCAGCCGGTGCTCGGGTGCCGCGCGCAGTTCCACCGCCTCGCCGTCCGCGGCGACGATGAGGCCCGTGGTCTCGGGGATCAGCGCACGGGGGAAATCGGGGTCGACCGCGAAGAACAGCCGGTCGCAATAGTCACGGTATTCCTGCCATTTCCGGTCGCTCTCGTAGTCCGCGCGCCCTGACTTGACCTCGATGCAGATGAAGCGGCGATCGGGCAGCAGCGCCAGGATGTCCGCGCGCCGGCCATTGGGCAGCGGCACTTCGGCGAGGGGAGCCCAGCCGCGTGCACGGCAGAAGCGGGAGACGGCGCGATGGATCGCGCGCGTGCGCGCCGCCGCGTCCGGCGCCTCGCTCATCCGATCGCTTCGTTCATCGGCGCTGCGGGCTCAGGCGCCCGCATCGCCCATCGCCGCCATCCCCACGAGGCGGTCGATGGCCAGCGCCAACTCGAGATCGCGCTCGGTCAGCCCGCGCGCGTCATGGGTCGAGAGGACGATGTCCACGCGGTTGTAGACATTCGACCACTCCGGGTGATGATCGAGCTTCTCGGCGAGCAGGGCGACGCGGGTCATGAAAGCGAAGGCGGTGGAGAAGTCGGCGAAGCGGAAGGAGCGGGCGATCGCGTCGCGGCCTTCCACCAGCTCCCACGCCGGAGGGATCTGCTTGCGCTGCGTCCTCGTGAGTTTCGCGATGCGGGCCATGGGCGGTCTCCGGGGTTGGCAATGAAGGGCACGCTGGCGCCGGATGCCGAGGCGATCGCCACCATCGCCGAGCGGGCGCTGGAGGCGATCCCGGAGCGGCTGGGCCGCCACGTGCCCGGGGTCGGCATCATGGTCGATGAACTGGCCGATGACGAGACGCTGCACGACCTCGGCATCGAGAGCCCTTACGATCTGACCGGCCTCTACGACGGTCTTCCCTGGGGCGAAAAGGATTCCGGCGCCATGCCGACGCGGCCGGACACGATCCATCTCTACCGCCAGGCGATCCTGCTCGAATGGATCGAGACCGGCGAGACGCTGGAGCGGCTGGTCCGCAACGTGCTCATCCACGAGATCGCCCACCATTTCGGCTTCAGCGACGCGGCGATCGCGCGGCTGGAGCGGGAAGGATGAGCTCGGCCACGCGCGCGCGCAGCACGGGCAGCAGTTCCAGCGCGAACCAGGGGTTGGCCCGTTCCCAGGCCATGGTGCGCCAGGAAGGATGGGGCAGCGGCAGGGTGTGGGGTGCGTAGCGGCGAAACGCGCGCACGTGCTGCGCGACCGGGCCGCGGCCGAGATAGCGCCCCTGGGCGTAGGCGCCGACCAGAAGGGTCAGCTCCAGGGCCGGCATCCGTTCCAGCAGCGGCGGATGCCACTGGGGCGCGCAGATCTGCCGCGGGGCCGCGTCGCCACCTCGCGGCAGGCGGCCGGGATAGCACAGCCCCATCGGGACAATGGCGATGCGGGTGGCGTCGTAGAAGATGTCAGGGCCGATCCCCATCCAGTCCCGCAGTCTGGTGCCCGACGGATCGTCCCACGGGATCCCGCTCGCATGCACCTTGGTCCCCGGCGCCTGGCCGATGATGAGCAGGCGCGCCGTGGCCGAGACGCGCAGCACCGGGCGCGGGCCGAGGGGCAGGTCGGTGCACAGGCGGCAGGCCCGCGCGCGCGCCTCGACCTCGCCGAGACTGGCGGCCGGGAAGGTTGAGCCGGTCATGGGCTGGTCATAGCCTGTCGGCGATGGCGAGGAGAGTCGGGTGAACGCATTTCCCTTTACCTGCGAGAAGCAGCCGGCGAGCGGCGCGCGCGGCATGGTGGTGACCAACCATCCGCTGGGCTCGGCGGCGGGCAGCGAGCTGCTGCTCGCCGGCGGCAATGCGATCGACGCCGCGGTTGCGGCCCTGTTCGCGCTGACCGTGGTCGAGCCGATGATGGTGGGTGTCCTCGGCGGCGGGCTGATGCATCTGCGCCTCGCCTCCGGGGAGCACCGGGTGCTCGATGGCCTCGGCACCGCGCCCGCGCGGGCGAGTGCTGCGATGTACGAGCCGGTTTCCGAGGTCCTGCCCGACTACCAGGAGACGGTGGGGCGCAGGAACCTGGTAGGGCCGCTGGCGGTCGCGGTGCCGGGAGCGCTGGCCGCCTGGTGCGAGGCGCTGGCGCGGTATGGCACGCGGCCGCTTGCCGAGGTCATGGCACCGGCCATCCGCTTTGCGGAGCACGGGTTCGCGACCACCGCCTATCTGCGGGAATGCGTGGCCGACACGGCGAACGATCTGGCGCGGGATGCGGAGCTGGCGTCCCTGCTGCTGCCCGGCGGCGAGCCGATCCCGCCGGGCACATGGCTGCGGCGGGCGGACTACGCGGCGAGCCTGCGCATGATCGCAGAGCAAGGGCCGGGCGCGCTCTATGGCGGCGAACTGGGACGGGCGCTGGCGGCGTTCATGCGGGCCACCGGCGGGCTCATCGATCAGCAGGATCTTGCCGCCGTCCGGCCGATCAGCCGGGAGCCGATCCGCGTGAGCTACAGGGGGCACGAGATCGTCGGTCCGCCACCGCCTTCCTCGGCCGGGGTGCATATCGGCCAGATGCTGGCCATCCTCGAAGGCTTCGACATCGCCCGGCTCGGTTTCGCGACGCCGGATGGCGTGCACCTGCTCGCCGAAGTGCTGAAGATCGCCTTCGCCGACCGCGCCGTCGCGACCGCCGACCCGGCGTTCGTCGAGGTGCCGGTGGAGCGGTTGATCTCGCGCGCCTATGCAGCGGAGCGCCGCAGCGCGATCGTCATGGACCGCGCGCAGGACTGGAAGCCAGGCGTGATGCTCGCGGAATCGGCCGATACCACGCATGTCACCGTGGCCGACCGCGACGGCAATGTCGTTGCCGCGACGCAAACCATCAATGGCCTCTTCGGTGCCCGCATCGCGGTGCCGGGGACCGGCCTGATCTGCAACAACTACATGTATAATTTCGATCCGCATCCGGGACACGCGCTGTCCATCGCGCCGGGCAAACGGGTCTTCACCTCGATGGCGCCGATGATCGCCCTGCGCGAGGGCAGGCTCGCCTTCGCGCTCGGCCTGCCGGGCGGACTGCGCATCTTCGGCTCGGCGATGCAGGCGCTGGTCAACCTGATCGACCACCGCATGACGGCGCAGCAGGCGGTCGAGGCGCCGCGGGTCTGGACACAGGGGCATCTGCTGGAACTCGAACCCGCGATCCCCGAAGCGACGGTGACAGCGCTTGCCGCGCGCGGCCATCGGGTCGCGCGTGTGCCGCGTGTCGGCGGCGGCATGAACGCGATTGCCTGGGCGGCCGATGGTACGATGACGGGCGCCGCCTGCTGGCGCGCGGACGGCACGCCAGTGGCGCTCGCCGGAGGTCTCGCACGGCCCGGCGTCCGTTTCTCGATCTGACGAGGACCCGCGGTGGAGGAGACGGTTGCTGTCCTCGACATGATGCACCCCGCGCGTGCCGACAAGCTGCGCGCGCTGCTGCCGCAGGGGATGACGCTGATCCACGCCACCGAGCGCAGCGAGGCGCATCGCTGCGCCATCATCGCCGAGGCGGACTATGCCATCACCGGTCAGGTGGCGGTGAGCGGCACCGTCCTGCGCGCCGCCAGACGCCTCAAGTTGCTGCACAAATGGGGAGTCGGGGTCGATAATATCGATCTCGAAACGGCCAGGGCGTGCGGCATCGCCGTCGCGCGCACTGCGGGCAGCAATGCGACCGCGGTTGCCGAGCACACGGTGGGGCTGATGCTGGCGGCCCTCCGCAACATCGGCTTCGGCCATGCGGAGCTACGCGAGGGGCGCTGGGCGGGCGGGCGCATGCCGCAGGAGGCGCGCCTGCTTTCGGGCAAGACGGTGGGCATCGTGGGCTTCGGCGCCATCGGCCGGAGCGTGGCCCGTCTTCTGGGCGGTTTCGGCTGCACGATCCTCTACAACAAGCCGACGCCGCTGCCCGCGGCGGAGGAGGGCGCGCTGGGCGTCGCTTTCGCGACCCTGGCCGAGATGCTGCCGAGGGTCGATGTGCTCTCGCTGCATTGCCCGCTGGTCGAGGCCACCACCCGGTTGATCGACGCGGCGGCCCTGGCGGCGATGAAGCCCGGCTCGGTCCTCGTCAACGTCTCCCGCGGCGGCGTCGTCGACGAAGCGGCGTTGGTGGAGGCGTTGCGACATGGCATCATCCACGCGGCCGCAGTGGACGTCTACGAGATCGAGCCCGTACCCGCCGATCATCCGCTGCTCGGGCTGCCCAACGCCGTGGTCACACCGCATCTCGCTGCGGGAGCCGCCGACAATTTCGTGCCAACCGTGACGCGCATGTTCGACAACATGCGTCGCTATGGCCGCGGCGAGCCGATCCGCGCCGGCGATCGCGTCGTCTGATCGTTCAGCTCAGCGCGTATTCGACCTCAGGCTCGTAGGCGGCATGTTCCTTGCCCAGTCGCGAGCTGAAAAGGGTGAAGTGCTCGACCTCGAACGGATCGGTGCGGAAGAGATTGTGTCGCTGGACGAAGGCCGCGAGTTTATCGGGCGAGGCGTTGTCGAGCCTGGCGAGAGAGACGTGCGGCGCGAAGCGCCGGCGCTCCGGCTCCAGTCCGGCCCGTTGCAGGGCCGTTTCGATCTTGCCCTGCAGGTGCTCGAGGCGCTCGTTGCGCTCCACCCCCGCCCACAGCATGGTCTCGCGGCCGGCCTTGGCGAACGTTCCGATCCCGGCGATCGTGAGCGTGAAGCGCCGCGCGCGCAGGGCGGCGAGGGCGTGGTCCACTTCCTCGGCGCGGAAGGGCGGCACTTCGCCGATGAAGCGCAAGGTGAGGTGGAGGTTTTCCGCCGGCACCCAGCGCGCGCCGGGAACCCCGCCGCCGAGGGCGGCCAGCCGCTCGCGCAGTTCCCATGGCAGTTCCAGAGCGACGAACAGTCTCATGTGTGGCCCACCTCGCCGAGCAGCTTGAGCACCAGCGGCAGGATGCGGGCGACGACGATGCGCACGCCCGCGGCGTTGGGGTGGATGTGGTCCGGCTGATCGAGCGACGGGTGGGTGGCGACCCCGGCGAGGAAGAAATCCTCGTAAATCACGCCGGGCCGCGCGCCAAGCCGGTCGAAGACGGCGCGGAAGTCGTGCTCGTACTGCGGGCCGAGATTGGGCGGCGCGTACATCCCGGCGAGCAGCACGGGGATGTGTCGGGCCGCCAGCCGGTCGAGGATCGCGGCGAGGTTCTTTTCCGTGGCCGCGGGCGGCAGGCCGCGTAGCCCGTCATTGCCGCCCAGTTCCACGATCGCCGCATCGGCGCCGCCGGCGAGCACCCAGTCGAGCCGCGCCAGCCCGCCCGCCGTGGTGTCGCCCGAGACGGCGCCGTCGATGATGCGAACCGGATGGCCGGCCTTGGCGAGGGCGGCTGCGAGCTGGGCCTGGAAGGCATCGGCGGCGGGCAGACCGTAGCCTGCGGTGAGCGAGTCGCCCAGGATGAGCAGGCGTGGCGCCGATCTCCCTTTGGGTGGAGGTGGGGCTGCGGCGAGCAGCGCCAGGGCCAGCAAGGCGCGCCGGGCGATACCCGGTTGGCGGGACGGCGCGGACAGGCCATATCGCTCAGCCATGGACAGTCTTGCTCCGTCGCCTGCCTCGCCATCCGCCGAGCCCTCCTTGAGGGGGGTTCGAATCGTCGTCGAGGATCTGCGTCTGACCGTGCCCGCCGCCCATGGGCCGGTCAACATCCTTCGCGGGATCGATATGACCGTCGAGCCCGGCGAGGCGGTGGGCCTGGTCGGCCCCTCGGGCAGCGGCAAGACCAGCCTGCTCATGGTGCTGGCCGGCCTGGAGCGGCCGACCGGGGGGCGTGTCCGGCTGGGCGAGGCCCAAATCGCGACGATGGACGAAGATGCCCTGGCGCGCCTGCGCCGCGACGAGATCGGCATCGTGTTCCAGAGTTTCTACCTGATCCCGACCATGACCGCCTGGGAAAACGTCGCGGTGCCGCTCGAACTCGCAGGGGCACGCGATGCGCGGGCGAAGGCGGAGGCGGCGCTGGCTGCCGTCGGTTTGTCCCACCGCCTCCTGCACCGGCCGGATCAGCTCTCGGGCGGCGAACAACAGCGTGTGGCGCTGGCGCGCGCGGTCGTCGCCAGGCCCCGGCTGCTGCTTGCCGATGAGCCTACCGGCAATCTGGACGGCGGGACCGGGCGGCAGGTGATGGATTTGCTGTTCGCCCTTCGCCAGTCGGCAGGGGCGACGCTGTTGCTGATCACCCACGACAAGGACCTCGCGGCGCGCTGCGACCGCATCGTCACCATGGCCGACGGCAGGATCGTGTGAAGCTGCTGTTCACCCTGGCGCGGCGCGAGCTGCGCGCCGGTACACGGGGCATGCGTATCGTCATCGCCTGCCTCGCCCTGGGCGTTGCCGCCATTGCCGGGGTCGGGTCGCTGCGTGAGGGGATCTCGCGCGGGCTTGTGGCCCAGGGTTCGACCCTGCTCGGCGGCGACCTCGATATCGAAAGTGCCTCGGCGCGGTTGCCGCCCCGGCTCGCGGCATGGTTGCAGGCCCGCGGCGCCAAGGTCTCTGAGGTCGTGACGCTACGCTCCATGCTCATCGCGCCGTCCGGCAAGCGGCTCCTGGTCGAGTTGAAGGCGGTGGACGGTGCCTGGCCGCTACTCGGCAGTTCCGGCCTCGCCCCGGGGGCGCTCGCGCCGGAGGGTGGCAAGCCGGGGCTCGTGGGCGAGGCGCTGGTCGCCGAGCGGCTCGGCATCGAGCCCGGCGCGACGCTACGGCTCGGCCGCGAAAGCTTCCGCTATGCCGGCGTCCTGCCGCATGAGCCGGATCGCGTTGCCACGCCGTCGATCCTCGGGCCGCGCGTGCTGATCAGGCTCTCCGACCTTGGCGCGGCGGGGCTGATCGTGACCGGGTCCTTCTTCGACGACCACCTGCGCGTGCTGCTGGCGCATCCGGCGGATGTCGCTCCCACGTTGCGGGCGCTGGCGACGGCGTTTCCAGGGAATGGCTGGCACATCCGTACCGCGCGCGACGCCGCGCCCGGACTGGCTCGCTTCATCGACCGGACATCGCTGTTTCTGACCCTGGTCGGGCTGACGTCGCTGCTGGTCGGCGGCATCGGGGTGGCCAACGGCACCGGCGCCTGGCTGGCGGCGCGTGCGCGCAGCATTGCCGTGCTGCGCTGCCTCGGCGCTTCCGGCGGCCTGGTCACGGCGCTGGCCATGACCCAGGTTCTCGCGCTGGCCTGTATCGGCATCGCGATCGGCGTGATGCTTGGCGCGGTGCTGCCCTATGCTGCGGTGGCAGCGCTGGGCAATGTGCTGCCTGTCAAACCCGAACTGGGCGTCTTTCCCCAGCCGCTGGCGCTGGCCGCGCTGTTCGGCGTGCTGACCGCGGCGAGTTTCAGCATCTGGCCATTGGGACGCGCGGCGCGCATCCCGGGCGCGGCGCTGTTTCGCAGCAGCATCAGCATGACCGGTCCGGTTGGCTGGCGCGCGGCGGCCGCCGGGTTGCTGCTCGCGGCCGGGCTCGTCGGGCTGACCATCGCCACTGCGGAGGATCCGCGGTTCGCCGCAGGATTCTGCGCGGCGGCCGTTGGTACGCTGGTCCTGTTTCGCGTCGGCGCCTGGGCGGTCATGCGCATCACCGCGCGGCTGCCGGCGCGCGGTGCGGCGACGCGGCTCGGGCTTGGCAACCTCTCGCGTTCCGGCATGCCGACCCCGTTGATGTTGGTTTCCGTCGGGCTCGGCCTGGCGACGCTGGCCGCTGTGGCGCTGGTGCAGGGCAATGTGCAACAGCAACTGGGCGGAGCGATGCCGGCGCGCGCACCCAGCTTCTATTTCATCGACATCCAGCCCGGGGAACGCGCGACGTTCGAACGGATCCTGCGCGACACGCCGGGGGTCAGCGATATCGAGATGGTGCCGAGCCTGCGCGCCCACGTCGTCGCGGTGAACGGCGTTCCCGCGGACAAGGTGCGCGCGAGCCCCGGCACGCGCTGGGCCCTCAGGGGCGATCGCGGCCTGACCTATGCCGCGACGCCACCGCCGGGGACCGATCTGGTGGCCGGACGATGGTGGCCGGCGGACTACGCTGGTCCGCCGCTCGTCTCCTTCGATGCCGGGCTCGCGGCCGGGTGGGGGGTGCGTGTTGGCGACACGCTCACACTCAACGTTCTCGGCCGCAATGTCGTTCTGCGCGTTGCCAGCCTCCGCCGTATCGCGTGGCGTTCGCTGGCGCTCAACTTCGCGATGGTCGCGAGCCCGGGTCTGCTCTCCGGAGCCCCACACACGTTTATCGCGACGGCACGGACGCAGCCGCAGGCGGACGCCGTGTTGCTGCGCCGCGTGACGGATGCCCTGCCGAACGTCTCGGCGATCCGGGTTGCGGACGTGCTGGCGACCGTCGCTGCTCTGTTTGGCCAACTCGGCGCGGCGTTGAGCGCGACCGGGTCGCTGGCGCTCGCGGCGGGGGCGCTGGTGATGGCCGGAGCTGTGGCCGCCGGGCGGGCGCGGCGGGTGCGCGAGGCTGTCATTCTCAAGACGCTGGGGGCGAGCCGGGCGCAGATCCGTATGGCCTGGCTCATCGAATTCGGCATCCTCGGGCTTGCCGCCGGCACGATCGCCGCCGCCGTCGGCACCGGGGCGAGCTGGGCGGTGGTGCGGCTGGTCATGCACGGAACCTGGGTTTTCCTGCCCGGCACGCTCGCTTTTGTGGTGTTCGGCTCGCTTGCCTTGATGCTGGTGATTGGTTTTTTGGGGACCGAGACGGCCCTGCGCGCCAAGGCGGCGCCGCTGCTGCGCAACGAATAGCCGGGGAGAGCTCTAGAAAACAAAGCGATTTCAATATCCTAAAATCGCGCCGTCGCGGTTTTTTCCCGGTTGGCGCATTACCGCGATTTTGCTTGAACCCGCTGCGCCAGCCGCCAAAATGCGGGCCGAGGGGCCGGGTGCCCCGCAGAGGAAACACGAATGGCCTTCAATCCGAACTACCGCGCCTATCCCGCTGCCGGCATAACGGACACCTCGGTGCTGGATGCGGGCCTGCGCTCCTACATGCTGCGCGTCTACAACTGGATGGCGTCCGGCCTGGTGCTGACCGGTATCGTCGCCTACGCCATTGCGAACACGTCGCTCTTCAACGTCTTCTACCCGCTGGTGCAGACGCCGCAGGGGCCGATGCATGTGCCGGGCGGCCTCGCTTATCTGGCCATGTTCGCGCCGCTGGTGTTCGTCATGGTCCTGCAGTTCGGCGTCAACCGTCTTTCGACGCAGGCCGCCCAGGGGCTCTACTGGGCCTTCTGCGTCGCGATGGGCGCGTCGCTGACCAGCATCTTCTTTATCTACACCCACGAGAGCATTGTCCGCGTGTTCTTCATCGCCGCCGCGACCTTCGCCGGCATGAGCCTCTACGGCTACACGACGCGCGCCGACCTCTCGCGGTTCGGCAGCTTCCTGATCATGGGGTTGATCGGGATCATCGTCGCCTCGCTGGTGAATATGTTCATCGGCAGCTCCGGCCTGCAGTTCGCGATTTCGGTGATCGGGGTGCTCGTGTTCGTCGGGCTCACCGCCTACGACACCCAGCGCATCAAGTCCGATTACGTGAACTCGGTCTACAGCTACGGACCGGAGATGGCGGCAAAGCGCAGTGTCTATGACAGCCTGCAGTTGTTGCTGAACTTCATCAACCTGTTCCTGCTGATGCTGCAACTGTTCGGTAACCGTAGCAGCAATAACTGACTCTTTGGGAGTGTCGTCGATAAAAAGGGGCGGGCACCTCTCCGGGACCCGCCCCTTTTTCGTCCTGCCGGCCCGATGCTGCGGGCGGTTCTGTCAGGTGATGGTCTTCAGGAAATCATTGAGCTTGGTGGCGGCGGTCGGCTTGTCGGTGCGGTCGAGTGCCGCGAGTTCGGCCGCGAGCCGATCCATCGCCGCCTCGTAGATCTGGCGTTCGGAGAAGCTCTGGTCTGGCTGTCCGGCATTGCGGTGCAGGTCGCGGACGACCTCGGCAATGGCGATCGGGTCGCCGGAGTTGATCTTGGCCTCGTATTCCTGAGCCCGGCGCGACCACATCGTGCGTTTGATGCGTGCCTTGCCGCGCAGCACCGCCAGAGCCTCGTCGAACATCTTGCGGTTGGCGAGCTTGCGCAGCCCGGCCGAGCGCGCCTTGGCAACCGGCACGCGCAAGGTCATGCGGTTTTCCTCGAAGGTGATGTGGATGAGCTCCAGCCGGTGCCCGGCGATCTCCTCCACGGCAATGCGATCGACCTTGCCGACACCGTGGGTCGGATAGACGACGTAGTCGCCCTCGACGAAGGTCTCGGCCTTGGCCGGCAGCCGTGGCGCGATAATCGGCCGTCCGGGCGGCATGGGCGCGCGCGCGGGCGCCTGCGGGGCGCGTGCCTCGGCCGCTGGCGCCGCGGCGGTCATGCTCGGGGCCGCCGCAGTGGCTGGCGCTGCGGGTGGCTGCGAGGTCGATGGAGCGGAAACGTCTTTGGCGGTCGTCGAGCTGGGAGGGTTCTTCACGATATCCTGCTGGCGTAGGGGGCGCTCCGGAGGCGGGGTGGCGCCGGTGAGTGTCGGTGCCGCGGCCGTCTTGCCGGGCGTGTCGGTGTTGCCGCCGGCCGGCCGTTTTCCGGTCTTGGCCGTGGTCGCGGGCCGGGCGGCGGGCCGGGCGGCGGGCGGTTCCGCCGGCCTGGCTGGAGCGTTCTCGGACTTCGCGGGCTTCTTCGTCGGTCCCGCGGTTTTCCCCGCTTTTGGATCAGCCACCTTCTTTGCTGGCGCATTGGTCGATGTCGCCGCCGTCGTGGTGGTCTTGGGTGCCGTGCCGAGCTTGGCGGCCGGCTTCTTTGCCGTCGTCATGACGTTGCCAATCCTCCAAATCCGGCGGACACGGCCAGCCGGGGCCGCGTGACCAACGGCATGCGGCAACCGGCCCGGGTCCTGCGGAGCCACCGGAAAACCTGTTGGAACGCAGGCGAGCGCCGGAAACAATGCGGACGTCAGCCTCGAGCCCGCCAACTCTCCTGCTGGCGCCTCATAGCATGGAACACGTGCAAAGTCAGGGGGCTGTCATCGACATGTCAGCGCCCTTCGCACCTCTTCCGCGGGACGATCGGAGGCGGTGGCGTGGCGCTACGGCTTGCCGGGATTGGGTGAGAAGAGCGCCTCTTTGCCGGGCTTGTCTTTCCACTCATCGGCATCAGCTGGCGCCTCCCCCTTGCGGGTGATGTTCGGCCACTGCGTGGCGAATTCGCGGTTGCGCTCCAGCCAGGGCGTGGCACGATCGTCGCTGTCGGGGAGGATCGCCTCGGCCGGACACTCCGGTTCGCAGACACCGCAGTCGATACACTCGTCCGGCGCGATGACGAGCATGTTCTCGCCCACGTAGAAGCAATCCACGGGGCAGACCTCGACACAGTCCATGTATTTGCAACGTATGCAGTTTTCGGTGACCACGTAGGTCATCGGCGGCTCCCGGTTCTATCGCGCGCAGCGGTGATCAACGCCCGGGGGTATGGGGCCGCTGGCGGCTGAGGGCAAGACGTCTCGGCCGCGGGAATTTCGCGATACAGCAATCGAGCCTGTGCGGGGGAACCACGGTGAAGCGCGAGCGCCACCACTTCCAGCACCCGCACGTGTCCGTCGATCGGCACGGTCAGTACGTCGCCCGGCCGTATCGCGGCATGCGGCTTGTCGGTCGGACGGCGATTGACGCGAATGGTGCCTTCGGCGACCAGTTGCGCACACTGCGAGCGCTGACGCCGCACGCGCGCGCACCACAGCCATGCATCCAGCCTTTGGCTGGTCGGGGCGCTGCCGTTGGCTCCGGTCATCGCGGGCCGGGAGCCGGCCGCCGCAGTGCGGCGAGCGCCGCGAACGGGCCGTCAGCGGCTGGCGGCGTCTCGGGGCGTGGGGATGGGCGGATCGTGCGGCGTCGCCGCACGGCCGCGAAACGCGGCGGCGCGGCAGGCCCTGCCATGCCTTCAGGCAGCACGGCACCGGGCAGGAGCTGGAATCCCAGTGCCCGCAGCACCGACGGTAACTGGTCCCGCGGCATGCCGAGCCGGGACGCGAGATCGGCGGGGAGCAGTGACGGACCGCCCCCGGCGGCGCGCGTCAGCTCGCCGGCGACGCGCTCGGCGATGTCGAGGCGCAGCAGCATCGGCCCCACCGGCAGCCAGCCGAGGGCGAGCGCCGTTTCCTCATCCCAGGTGCCGCGCGGGGACGCGATCAATCCCGGCGCTGGCAGGGTCGGCTCCTCCCGACCTGCCGCAAGTGCCAGCAGCCGCGCCCGCAGGAGGGCGGGGCCCGGCTTGAGCAGGGCGGGCATGTATGTCGCGAACCGTCCAACCCTGACGCCGGCTGCGGCGAGAGCTTGCCGCTCGGTTGGGGGCAACCTCGGCTGCAGGGGATGCATCACGCCCAGTCCTTCACCCAGACGATGCACGACTCCGCGCAGCTCGGACGCGTGAACCTGGGCTTCCAGCTCTGCCAGCGGCCGCAGGGTCCGGCGGATCACGTCGTCCATCCAGGATTGCAGCCGGCGGCGGATCCGTTCGCGCTCGGCGCCGTCAAGGAACTCCGAGCCGCGGACCGCGACCAGTGGGCGCATGGCCCGCGGACCCGGCCGCAGGCGCGCGATCACCACGCCGTCCCAGGCGATCCGCAAACCGGGCAGCAACGCGAATTTGTCATCGCCGGCGGCCTCGAGCCGGCTCACGCGGCGCGGCATTTCGCTGTGCAACGCCCGCCGGGCCGCACGCTGGACCAGGCGCCGCTCAGCCCCCTGCGTCGTCGCGTCCGGCAGGAAGTCGAAACCCTCGACGCGGCCGACGGGATGGCCCTCGACGATGACGAGCCCGTTCGCCGTCACCGCCGAGAGGAGATCCTCCTCTGTGCCGTCGTCGAGCCGGCGCAGGAGGTGGGCGGCGCGGCGGTCGACGAAGCGGCTCATCAGGCGCTCATGCAGCGCATCCGACAGCCGGTCCTCGAGATCGCGCGCCTCGCCCTGAAAGCGCGGCGCATCGGCAAGCCAGCCGGGACGGGCGGCAACATAGGCCCAGATGCGAACCCCGGCGAGGCGTTGCATCAGCGTATCGATATCACCGTCGCTGCGGTCCAGGAGCGCGAGCTGGCTGGTGATCCAGGCGGTGGGCAGGCGTCCTTCGTGCGACAGATGGCGAAAGACGCGAGCGCAGAAAAGCGCGTGGGTGTCGTCCGACAGCTTGCGGAAGTCGGGGATCTGGCAGGCCTCCCAGAGCAGGCGGACGCGTGCGGGCCGGTCGGCGAGGGCAAGGATGTCCGCGTCCGCGGCCAGCGCCGCGAGCGTCTGTGCGTCGCTCGCCTCGTTGCCGCGTACCAGGCCCTGGCGCTGCGGCGGCGCGGCCAGGCTCGCCAGCAGGCCCGCTACGGACCCCGTATCGAGTTCGGCATTGCGCCAGCAGAGCTGCTCAAGCGGCTCGAAGGAGTGGTTCTCCACCGCGGCCGCGACAGCGTCGGTGAGCGGCGGACAGGTCGCCGTTGTGCCGAAGGTGCCGTCGCGCATGCCCCGGCCGGCCCGCCCGGCAATCTGGCCGATTTCCGCCGGATGCAGCCGGCGGGGGCGGTGGCCGTCGAATTTCTGCAGGCCGGCGAACGCGACATGCTCGACATCCATGTTGAGGCCCATGCCGATGGCGTCGGTCGCAACGAGGAAATCCACCTCCTTCTGCTGATAGAGCGCCACTTGTGCGTTGCGCGTGCGCGGCGAGAGCCGGCCCATCACCAGCGCGCAGCCGCCGCGCCGGCGCCGCACCGCCTCCGCAATCGCGTAGACCTCGCCGGCGGAGAAGGCGACGATGGCGCTGCGCGGTGGCAGTCGCGAGAGTTTCGTGGGGCCCGCATGCGTGAGCTGGGAAAGGCGCGGACGCGTCTCGATCTCGATGCCCGGAACCAGGCGGGTGAGGAGGGGCCGGATCGTCTCGGCGCCCAGGAACATGGTCTCGACCAGGCCGCGCGCGTTGAGCAGGCGGTCGGTGAAGACGTGGCCGCGATCGGGGTCGGCGCAAAGCTGGATCTCGTCGACGGCGACGAACTCGACGGCGCGGTCGAGCGGCATCGCCTCCGCGGTGCAGGCAAACCAGCGCGCGCCGGGAGGCACGATCTTTTCCTCCCCCGTCATCAGCGCGACCTGGGCGGCGCCGCGCAGTGCCACCATGCGGTCGTAGTTCTCGCGTGCCAGAAGCCGCAGCGGGAAGCCGATGATGCCAGACGCATGGGCGAGCAGCCGCGTCAGCGCGAGGTGCGTCTTACCGGTGTTGGTGGGGCCCAGCACGGCCCGCACCCGGGGAGCGAATCCCGACATCTGCCGATGGTCGGGTCGGGCGGCCGCCAGTGCAAGGGGAGGCAG
The DNA here is from genome assembly GCA_028869995.1 of Rhodospirillales bacterium. Lineage (GTDB taxonomy): Bacteria > Pseudomonadota > Alphaproteobacteria > Acetobacterales > Acetobacteraceae > JAJXXT01. The sequence continues at coordinate 25,335 of JAGWQN010000127.1, read as the reverse complement.
GGCCATCGCGCCCGCCCCTGTCGCATTCTTAACACCGGTCCGCCGTGCCGGCGCACGCCCCCGGGAGGGCCCGACATGGCTTGAAAACCGCTCCCGCGCCACGCATATCGCCGCCGCGAATGGAGGCTGAGACATGGATCAGGCGGCGGAAAAGCACGAATTCGGGGCCGAGGTCGGACGCTTGCTCGATCTCGTGGTCCATTCGCTCTACTCGGAGCGGGAGATATTCCTGCGCGAGCTTGTCGCCAATGCCGCCGACGCCACGGATCGCCGCCGGTTCGAAGCCCTGACCGACAGCAACCTGGCGCTGCCCGAGAATGCCAGGATCCGGATCGTTGCCGACAAGGCCGCGCGCACGCTGACCATCTCCGATAGCGGCATCGGCATGCGGCGCGAGGAACTGATCGCCCATCTCGGCACCATCGCCCGCTCGGGGACCCGTGACTTCGGCGAGCGGCTCGATGCCGCGCCGCCGCAGGAACGGCCGAGCCTGATCGGACAGTTCGGCGTTGGCTTCTATGCCGCCTTCATGGTGGCGGAGCGTGTCGCTGTCACCTCGCGCCACGCCGGCGAGCAATCCGCCTGGCGGTGGGAGAGCGAGGGACGCGGCGGGTATGAGTTGGCCCCGTCCGAGCGCGAGACCGCGGGGACCGATGTGGTGCTGCACATCAAGGCGGATGCCGAGGAATATCTCGATCCCGCACGGATCGAGGCGGTGGTGCGCAAATGGGCCGACCACGTCACCGTGCCGATCGTGATTCTGCGCGACGGCAAGGAGGAGACGGCCAACGAGGGCACGGCACTCTGGAGGCGCCCGAAGGCCGAGCTCTCCGAGGAGGACGCCACCAGTTTCTATCGCGGGCTCGGCAATCTGTTCGACAAGCCGTGGGCGACGCTGCACTGGCGCGCCGAGGGCGCGCTCGAGTTCTTCGCCCTGCTGTTCGTTCCCGCGTCACCGCCCCTGTTCGCGGCCAACGACGAGCGCAGGAGCCGGGTGCGGCTGCATGTGCGGCGCATGTTCATCACCGACGAGGCCGAGCTGCTGCCCCCCTGGCTGCGCTTCGTGCAGGGGGTGGTGGACACGGAGGACCTGCCGCTCAACGTCTCGCGCGAGATGCTGCAGGCGACGCCGGTCCTCGCGCGGATCCGCCGTGCCGTCACCAATCGCGTGCTCACGGAACTGACAACGCGCGCAAAGGATGCAGAGGCGTACGCGGCGTTCTGGGAGAAGTTCGGCGCGGTGCTGAAGGAATCGGCGTGGGACGAGGCCGCGGACGCGGAGAAGGCGGCGGCGCTCTGGCGCTTTCGTTCCACCGCGGTCGAGGGGTGGACCTCGCTCGCGGACTATGTTTCGCGGATGAAGCCGGAACAGGAATCGATTTACGTGCTCGCCGGCGAGGATACGGCAACGCTGGCGCACGCGACGGTGCTCGAGGGATTCCAGGCCCGCGGCATCGAGGTTCTGCTGGCCGGCGATCCCATCGATGCGTTCTGGCCCGACCGCTTCGATCGTTTCGACGGCAAGAAGATCCGCCGGGCGGGAACGGCACAGGAGGAGCTCGCGAAGCTGCCGCCTCTGGCCGAGGCCGAGGGGGCGGAGGCAGATGTCGGCGACCTCTTGAGGGCGATGAAATCGGCGCTCGGCGAGGCGGTCAGCGATGTGCGCGCGACGTCGCTGCTGGCGCACAGCGCCGTCATGCTGGTTGCGGCGGGCGGCGTCGATCTGCAGGTGCAGCGCATGCTGCGCCGGGCCGGGCGCGCCGGGCCGGAGCGGGCGGCGGTGCTGGAGATCAATCCCCGCCACCCGCTGATCGCGACCCTGGCGGCGCGTGTGCAGGCGGGGGAGGCCATCGAGCACGAAGCCTCGCTGCTGCTTGACCTGGCGCGGATCGGCGACGGGGACGCTCCGCGCGACCCGGCTGCTTTCGCGCGAGCCGTCGAGAACGCCCTGGCGAAATAATCCCTCTTTCCGGCGCGCTGTTTCCGTGGAAACTCCACCCCGACAAGGGGAAGGACGATGATCGAACAGAAGCTGGCGTTGACGGATGCGGCCGGTGGCGCGCGGGTGGTGCATGCCGCCCGGCCCGGGACCCTGGACGCCGTGCTGGCCAAGCTGCCGAGGGCGCAGGCGGATTTTGCCACGGCCTCCGGCTTCTCGGCCAAGGCCGAGGAGGTGCTGCTGCTGCCGGGCGAGGGCGGGGTGGACGCGCTGTTCGGGCTGGGTGAAGCGCGTGGGCCGTCGGTCTGGGGCGCGCTAGCCACCAGGTTGCCGGCAGGGGTCTGGCGACTTGGCGAGGGCGTCGAGAGCACCGCCGAGGCGACGCTGGGGTTCTGCCTCGGCGCCTACCGCTACGCGGCCTTCAAGCAGGCCAAGCCGCGCCCGGTCCTGGTACGTCCGGACGGCACGACAGACGCCCAGCGCGAGGCGCAGGCAACCTGGATGGTGCGCGACCTGGTCAACACGCCCGCGAACCTGCTCGGCCCGTCGGAACTTGCCGCGGCGGCCGCCGAACTCGCGGGCAGCTTTGGTGCGACGGCGAGGCTGATCGAGGGGGAGGCGCTCGCACGCGACTACCCGACCGTGTTTGCCGTCGGCAACGGCTCCGAACGAAAGCCGGTGGTGGCTCAATTCAGCTGGTCCGGCGCCGGATCGTCAGCCCCGCTGGTGTCCCTGTGCGGCAAGGGCGTCGTGTTCGATAGCGGCGGCTACGACCTCAAACCTTCTGCGGCGATGCTGCGGATGAAGAAGGATATGGGCGGGGCCGCGACGATGCTGGGCCTGGCGCGGCTCATCATGGCGGCGCAATTGCCGGTCCGGCTCGAGGTTGCGATCGGCTGTGTCGAGAACTCCGTGTCCGGCCGCGCCATGCGGCCGCTCGATGTGGTGCGAACGCGCCGCGGCCTTGCCGTCGAGATCGGCAACACCGATGCCGAGGGCCGTCTCGTGTTGTGCGACCTGCTTGCCGAGGCGTCGGACCGCAAGCCGGCGCTGCTGATGAATGCGGCGACGCTCACCGGTGCCGCCCGCGTGGCCCTGGGTCCGGACCTGCCGGCCCTGTTCTGCAACGACGATGGCTGGGCGCAGAGCCTGCTTGGCGCGGGGGCACGCGTGCACGATCCGTTATGGCGGCTACCGCTCTGGGACGGCTACGATTCCTGGCTCGACTCCCCGGTGGCCGATCTGAACAACGTGTCCGCCAAGCCGATGGCCGGTGCGATCACCGCGGCGCTGTTCCTGCGGCGCTTCGTCGCAGCGGAGGTGGCCTGGGCGCATCTGGATCTCTACGCCTGGAACGACTCGCCGCGCGCTGGCCGTCCGGAAGGCGGCGAAGCGATGGGCATGCGGGCTGCATTCGCAGCGATCGCGGAGCGTTTCGCCACCGGCTGAAGGCACGGCCGGACAGCACTCGCCGCGCGCGGGCGTGGCGAGTTCTTGCAGTCTCCACCTGCATCCGTTCGAGGCTTGGCGGTGTTCGCCATGGGCCTGAAAGACGGACCGTCTGCGCAATTGTTGCGTGAAACTGGCGTGGACGTAATGAGACCGACATCGGCACACAAGAGGCGCGCGCGTAGGGCCAGCGTGTGGGCGCCTGATGGGGCGCATGCGAAAGAAGGAATCGACCCATGGCCATGGCAATGACCGGCGAGCAGCTGGTTGGCATCCTGCACGAGACCATCAACGCTCTCGTCAAACGCGAAGGCGACGATCTCTCGGCCCGGCAACTGGCGGTCTTCCTCACCTGCTATCTGAAGGAGGGCGCCCATACCGTCCGCGGCCTTTCGACCGATCTGGAGATCTCCAAGCCGGCTGTGACCCGGGCGCTTGATCGCCTGTGCGAACTCGACTTGGCGCGCCGAAAGACCGATCCTGCCGACCGTCGCAGCGTGCTGGTGCAGCGGACCACACGGGGCGCCTCGTACTTGCGCGAACTGCGGAATGTGATGACAGCGGCGGCCTCGCCCAGGCGCACGCGGTGACCCGCGGGAAGACCGCCTGGGGTGCGCGACGGCGGACCCGTTACGCCGCGGCGTTGTTGCGTTTCTGACGCGATAGAGCGGGCATCCCCCGCGTGAACACGCTCGCCGGTACCGTGCGGCGGTGCCTTGTTAGCCGCCCGCCCATCCTGCAAGCCCGGCAATCCGTTTGTCGAAGTGCTGCTGCGCCGCGATCAGCGCTTCCAGCGCGCGTTCGCTGCGCTTCGTCTCTTCTTCGTTGCGCCATGGGCGTTTCGGCTTCAGGGTGAACGCAACGATCACGCTGGGCGTTCCGCCGCCAAGCAGATTGGCACGAGCCAGCGCGAGACGGGTACGCAGCCCCGGGCCGGTCGGGCGGTTGCTGACCCAGAGCGCGCCGGTGATCACGCGCTGCGCCTGGTTGTCGACGACCAGGGTCCATTGCTGCGGAGTGGTGTTCTTGAGGTGCAGGGGAATGATCTGCGCCTCGTCGCCGCCATTGCCGGTGTCGCTCAGGGCCGTGAACGTGTGAAGCACCATGGCCGGTGAAGCCCCGGCGGGGAAACTGCGTACCGTCACACGAATGTCCTGACCGTCGCAGACCACCTGTTGGACGGTGAGGCCGGGTTTGGCCGAGCTGCCGGCGGCGGTGGCGCAGCCTGGGGTCAGGCGCAGATGCAGGGCGGCCACGGGCGCGGTGGTGTTGGCGCGAACGTCCAGCAGATGGGAGGCGATTGGCGCCAGCAGAATCGCGGCAACAGCGGCGCCGCCCGCGACCAATCCCTGGATCGTGCCGGCGCGCCCGCTGGCGGGCGCGGGCAGGGTGCGCGGGCGCGGCACCAGGTCGTCGCGGAACGGCAGGCCGATCATGATCTCGATCAGGATCACGATGGAGAAGAAGATCCAGCCATAGAGGACATGGTCGGTCGCTGCGGCCTGGGCGCTGCCGATGTAGTGGCCCAGCACGACGATGCCGAGGGCCCGGAGCCCATTGGCGACGATCGGCACGACAAGGGACATCAGGAGGAACAGCGCTCGCTTGAGGTTGCTGTGGTACATCAGCAATCCGTACAGCGCGCCGAAGGCCAGGGAGGCGATCAGGAAACGCAGCCCCGCACAGGCCTGCGCGACGTAGAAGGCTCCCTCCGGGATACGGATCAGGAAGGCGTTGACGTCATTCGGGATGCCGATGATGTCCAGGCCGATGCCCGTGAAACGGGCCGTGAAGGTCTGCAGCGGGCCGGTGACGAAGCCGCCGAACGGCACCAGGAAGATCAGGTACAGGAAAGGGGCCAGCAACGCGCGAAACAGCGCCGGACCGAGCGTGGCCAGAAACAGAACCCAGACGAAGCCGATCAACGCCAGCTGACGGCCCTCCATGATTCCGAGCCGTTCGGCCAGCAGCCAGGCTGCGCCGGGGATCAAGGCTAGCAGGGCCGCCCATGGAGCCGGTCGGGCGCGCAACGCGAACACGCGGTCGCGGCGGTCCCAGGCCAACCAGGCGGCGATCGGCAGGACGAAGAAGCAATGGCTGTAGGCGGTCGATGAATCCCAGACGCCAACCGCGGCCGTGATCTCGGCGTGGAAAAGGAGTGACAAGGCGAGCAGCCCCGCAGCCATGCCGGCCACGGACGGGGCAAGAACATAGCGGATGCGCGCGAGGTCGACGGCGCGGGTTCGCTGGACGGCCATGAGCAATTTGGTGCCATGTCCGGGCCGACCGCGCCAGCACCCAGCGCTGCCGTCTCGCACGCCGCGCGGGACTTGCCGGTTGCCGGCGGGAAGGCTAACGACGCAGGACATTGACAGGGCGGAATTGCGCTGTGCCAAGGAATTGCTGGGTTTCCTGCTGGTCCATGGAGGAGGCGGGACGATCGTGATCCGTACCGACTGTCGTCATTTCCGTGCCGCGAAGCCCTGCGTGTTCAACAAAATTGACGGCTCGGAATGCCCCGGATGTCAGCATGTGGCGCCTTTCGGCGAGCGGATCCTTGTGATCAAGCTCGATGCGATCGGCGACGTGCTGCGTTCGGCATGCTTGCTGCCGGCCATCATCGCGCGTCACGACCGCCCCTACATCGCCTGGCTGACGCGGCCTGAATCCGCCGAGCTCGTGAGCATGATGCGCGGAGTCGATGAGACGCTGGTGCTGGCACCTGAGGCCGTGGCGCGCCTCGCCGGAGGGGGGTGGAGCCATGTGTACTCGCTGTCCAATGACTTGCCGAGTGCATCGCTCGCGACGCTGGCCGCCGGCGCCGCTCCCGTGTCCGGCTTCTTCCTGCGCGGCGGAACGCTGGTGCCCAGCAACGAGGCGGCGCGCGCTTGGCTGGAGCTTGCCGCCTTCGACCGACTCAAGAAGATCAATCGCGAAACCTACCAGGCTCGGATGCTGGCCATCCTCGATGCGGCGGGGCAGGCGGTGCCGCCACCTGCACTCGACATTCCGGCTGCGGTGCGGAGCGAGGCTGCAGCTCGGGTCGCGTCGCTGTTTCCGGGCAGCCGCCGGCGCCGCGTCGGCATCAATGCCGGCTCGGGCGCACGCTGGCCGAAGAAGATGCTGGACGAGGATGGGATCGTGCGCGTCATCACGGCGTTGCTGGCGCGTGCGGACGTCGACATCCTGCTGCTCGGGGCGGAGGCGGAGCGCGCGAAGACCGAGGCCGTGCTGGCACGCTTTGCCGACGAGCCGCGCGTCGCCGCGGCGCTGACCGGCGGTTCGATCGGACGTTTCGTCGCCACGCTCGCCGAGGTCCACGTGCTGCTCTGCGGGGACACGTTGGCGTTGCACGGCGCGACCGCGATCGGCCTGCCGACGGTTGCCGTGTTCGGCCCGACGAGCCTGCCGGAGATCGAGGATTTCGGCGGGCTTGTCAGCAAGGTCGCGGCGGACGGGCTCGACTGCCTGGGTTGCTACGGGGACTGCGACAAGCAGCGCCATTGCATGGCTCTGCTGGATACCACCCGGCTTGCCGAGACGTTGCTCGCGCGCCTCGGGGCGGCTTGATTGCGCATCTTCTTCCTCGCCCAGCGGGTACCCTTTCCACCTGATCGCGGCGACAAGATCACCACGGCTAATGAGGTCCGCCATCTCGCGCGCTCGCACGAGGTGCATGTGTTCTGCCTTGCCGATGGGCCGGAGGACGCAGCGCAGGCCGAGCCATTGCGCCGGATCGTGGCATCGGTCACGGCGGTCCCTGTCGCCGCCTGGCCGGCACGGCTGCGTGCTACCGGCGCGTTGCTCGCGGGCCGGTCACTGACGGTTGCCATGCTGGACGAGGCGCCCCTGCGGCGTGCCGTCGCGGCGGCTGCCGAGGCCATGCCGCCCGATCTGATCTTCGTCTACAGCTCCAACGTCGCGCAGCACGCGCTCGGCCTCGACGGTTTGCCGCGCATCATGCAGTTCGCTGATCTGGACAGCCGGAAGTTTGCCGACCTGGGCAACAGAGCGCGCTGGCCGATGCGCCTGATCTACGCGCTGGAGGGCCGCCGGCTGCTCGCATGGGAGCGACGCATCGCGCATGCCTTCTCGCATTCGCTGCTGTGCACCGAGGCGGAGGTCGCGGATTTCCGCGCGCTCATTCCCGGTGTTCCCGTGAGTTGCGTCGGCAACGGCGTCGATCTCGACTATTTCGTGCCGGGCATCGCCGAGCCGGAAGAGGATCTGCTCGTCTTCACCGGGGTGATGGACTACTCGGCCAATGTCGATGCGATGGTCTGGTTCTGCGCCGAGGTGCTGCCGCGTCTGCGCACTCGCCGACCCGCCGTGCGACTCGCTATCGTCGGCAGCCGGCCGAACGCTGCGGTGCGTGCGCTTGGCTCGCTCGCGGGCGTCACCGTGACCGGGCGGGTGCCCGATGTGCGGCCCTGGATCGGGCGGGCCGCCGTCTTCGTCGCGCCGCTGCGCCTGGCGCGCGGGATCCAGAACAAGGTGCTCGAGGCGATGGCGTCGGGCGTGCCGGTGGTGGCCTCGACCGCCGCCTGGAGCGGCACGGGGCTGGCTTCGGGCGATGGCATCGTGCCGGCGGGCGATGCCGAAACCTTCGCGGCCCGCGTGACCGAACTCCTCGAGGACCCGGCCCGCCGCGCGCAGCTAGGCGCTCGCGGGCGCGCGGCGATGGAGCGCGACTTTACCTGGGCGGCGCAACTGGCACGGCTCGACGCCGTGATCGCGCAGGTGGCCGCCCGCTAGCCGAGCCCGCGCACGATCGCCGGGCCGAGGAGGTTGGCGAGCGGTAGCGGCAGCTTCTTCCAGGCGGCGATGAAGAGCCGGTATTTCGGGTTCAGCGGATTGAGGTCGGGGATCGCTGCGCCCGGTGCCAGTCGGTACCGATGCACGATGGGTTCCGGCTCGAAGCCCCAGTTCTTCTTGAAGGCGAAGGCGCCCGTGCCGCGCTTGCTGCGGCCGAAATCGAACAGGGACAGCCCCCGGCCGGCCGCGCGGCGCATGACTTCCCAGTACATGAAGTCGTTGGCATGGGTGTGGCGGGCCGCGGAAGTTCCACCTCCGTAATAAGGAAGAATCTCGTCACGGAACGTGAAGTTCATCACCGCGGCAACCGGATTATCCCCGTCGCGAATTGTGACGATCTCGGCGTTCTCGCCGAATGTGTCGAGCAGGGCCTGAAACCAGCGGCGCGGAAAAACGGGAGTGCCGAGATTGCGGACGCTCTCGGCATAGATGCGGTGAAGACCGCCTGCATCGCGCGAGACGTCCGAGGTCAGCCCCCGGTCAATCCCCTTGCGGACCATGGCGCGCTGCTTGCGCGGGATGGCCTTGAGGTTCGCCTCGTCTGAATTGGTGAAGCGCTTGCGGAACGTGACGTAGAGATCGTCGCGCGCCGGCCAGGCGCCGGCCGCGAAAACCGCTGGATCGAGATCGTGCAGCAGGCGCAGCTCCAGCACCGGCGCGGAGGTCTGATCCATGATGCGCTCGGCCGCGGCGAGCAAGGCCGCTTCCGTCGCCGGCTCATCGCCGAGCGGGCCGCCATGGACACAGAACGGAACGGAGATGAGGCTGTGGCCGAACAGGCGCGAGCGCACGCTGCCGAGCGGCAGCACGCCGGCGATTGCGCCATCGCGCTCGGCGAAGATGAAGTGTGTCCGCTGGCCAAAGGCCCGTTCGATGGCCTGGGCCCAGCCGGCACGGTGGAAGAAGGTGGCGCGCGGGTGGGCGAGCACGAACGCATCCCAAGCGGCAACGCTTCCCGCGTCGAGGGTCCGGATCGCGAGAGGCATGCTCAGGCGGCAAGTTCGGGCGCGAACACCCGATCGATCCGGTCCCAGCCGAAGTCGTGCAGGAGCTGGCGCAGCTTGCCCTCCATCGCCGAGAGATTGACGCGATGGCGGAAGCGCGAACGGGCGGAAGCGCCGGCGATGAGGGGCTGCTCCGGATCGATTTCCCAGGGATGGAAATAGAAGATCGCGCGGGAGCCCTCGCCGATCACCCGGCGCAGTCCCGCCCGGAACAGCGCGTAGGGAGCGAGGCGGAACCAGCCGCCGCCCGAGAGGGGAAGGTTGCGGCTGCCGAGGTGGAACGTGGTCATCGGCAGTTCGAGGAGCGGCCCGCATCGATGGGCCTGTCGCGGCGAATCCGGCGATCCGTAGAGGTCGTGACGGATCGGGAACACGGAGGAAGAATACCGATAGCCGGCCTTGGCGAGGGCATCATAGGCCCATGCCGTGCGCGGGCCGATCGAGAAGGTCGGTGCCCGATAACCGGCGACGGCAACGCCGCCGATATCCTCGAGCAGGGCCTTGGCCTGGGCGATGTCGGCGGCGAAGGCAGCCTCGCCAATGCGATCCACACGCTGGTGCCCGTAGCCGTGGCTCGCCAGCTCGTGTCCCTCGGCCACGATGCGGCGGACCAGCGCCGGGTGTCGCTCGGCAACCCAGCCGAGCGTGAAGCACGTCGCCCGGATGCCGGCCGAGGCGAACAGGTCGAGGACCCGGTTGGTGTTCGCGGCGACACGGGGCGCGAACGCGTCCCACTGCGTCGGGTCGACGACGCCCGCGAACGCCTCGACCTGGAAATAATCCTCGACGTCGAGCGTCATCGCCCCCGTGATAGGGGCCTGGGGGGTGGAACCTGCCATCGCCCGCCTCACCCTCGTGCGCTGACGCCGCCGAAGACGTCCATCAGGCGCTGGAAGACGCGTTCGCGCCGAGCCGCCGATTCCTCGAGGGCGGCGACGCGACGTGTCAGATCCGCGAGCCCTGGGATCGCCGGCAGAGGCGGGGCGCCGGCGACGGGTATGGCGGGCGAGGCTTGTTCGGGCGCTCCGCCCTCGAGATCGCGCCGAAGCTCGTCGGCCGTCGAATCGACCATGGGGCCGGTGATGCTGTGCGCCTCCTCGAGCGCGCCATAAAGCAAGACGCGCGAGGCGAGCCGGTTGATGCGCCGCGGCACGCCGCCGCTCTCGCGATGGATTGCCGCGAAAGCGCCCTCGGTGAAGGTCGGGTCACCGTTCCATTCCACCGCTTTTAATCGGTGTTCGATATAGGCGCGCGTCTCCTCGGCGGCGAGCGGGCCGAGATGGTAGGAGGCGAGCACGCGGCTGCGCAGTTGCTCCAGATCGGGGCTGGCGATACGCGCACGGAACTGGGGCTGGCCCAGCAGGATCATCTGCAGCCCCGACTGCCCCTCCTCGGGGAGGTTGGACAGCATGCGCAACTCTTCCAGAGCCGGCAGGGAGAGATTCTGCGCCTCGTCCACCACGAGCAGCAGCCGTCGCCCTTCGGCCCGGCGGGCGCGCAGAATGTCCGAGAAATGGGCGATCAGCGTGGCCTTGTCGCTGGTGTCGGCGGTCACGCCGAAGCCAGCCATCGCCAGGCGGAAGAGGTCATCGCCGGATACCTGCGTCGTGCTGACGCGGGCCATCGTGTACACGTCACGGTCGAGCTGCGCCCAGAGCCGTTCGACCAGTGTCGTCTTGCCGGCCCCGACCTCGCCGGTGATGACGATGAATCCCTCTCCCTGCGACAGGCCGAAGATGAGGTGGGAAATCGCGCGGCCATGGCCGCGGCTCTGGTAGAAGAAGCGTTGATCGGGCGTCAGTTGGAACGGCGGAGCCGACAGTCCATAGAACTGTTCGAACATCGCTCAGAACTGCTTGTTCAGGGTAATGATCACATAATGAGTGGTTTGATCGTAACCAGCGGTCCGTGAGGATGTGATGTCCAGCGCATACAGCGCCGACGTGGTCAACGTCTTGGACATGCGCCAGCTCGCCCCGAGCGAGAAGCTGTGGATATACTCCGTCGACGTTCCTGGCGTTTGCGTGCTGCCCGCCCCGGTACGGATCCCGTACTGATAGGACGTGTTGGCGGAGATGGTCGGCGAGAGATCGTGCTGCCAGGCCAACGAGAAATAGGTCCCGGAGGTCGATGTCGGGCCGGAGGCGGTCTGAGCCGAGGAACTCAGGACGCGGTTGTGGTCGGTGCGAGCGCCGAGCGTGACGACGTCGCGAGGCAGCAGATAGGCAATAGAGGCGCTGTAGCGCTCGATCCGATCCACCGTCCCTGAGATACCGAAGAAATTGTCTTGCAGCATCAGCGGCACGCCCGTCACCGCATCGATCGGGTTGCCGTACGGATCAAGCCGCGAGGAAGCGAGCGCGCTCTGGAGATCCTCGGCCGCGCTCGAGATCCCTTTCGAGTACCGCCCGCTCAGCAGCAGCCGCGTGCCGAGCTGGTAGCTGCCGTCGAAGGACACGCTGTTCGCACCGTCGTACCGGCCATAGGTGACGGTGATGGAGCTCTTGGGATTGGGGAGCAGGCGGGTGCCCGCGCTCCACGTCATACCACGGATGTTGATCGGTGCCGTGCCGCCGTAGTGCAGGTCCTCGTAACCCACGCTGCCGAGGATGATGATCTCGCGCGTGATGCCATAGGCCAGGTCGACGTTGGCCAGGTTGCGGTGCGATGCGCCGAGGCTGCCGCCGGTGCTCTGCGAGCCGGAGAGCAGCCCGCTGAAGCGTATGCGGCCAAAATTCTCGCCTGACGTGAAGCCCACATGCGCGGCATTGGTGATCTGGTTCTGATTCGGCGCGACGGTGCCGAACGGCGTGGTCGTCGGCACGTTGTTGCCGTTCTCGAAGACCGTCTCGGCGTAGGTATAGCCGAGTTCAGCAATGCCGGTGCCGTCGAAGCGGTGCTGCAGCAGCGGCGCGATCTGGAACCCATAGGTTTGGGTCAGTTGCTGCGGCGACAGCCCGGACGCGCCGTAACTGCTGTAACCCCCTTGCCCCAGCGTCATCGAGCCGGTCCCGCGCGCATCGAGGAAGAGTGTGTCCGGCACCAGGATGGCATGCAGGTTGCCATTGAAATTCTGGCCGATCCGGTTGGCGCTGCCTTCCTGGGCGTAGAAGGTCGCCTGGGGGCTGTAGAGCAGCGTGCCCTGCAGCCGCGGGCTTTGTCCGCTGACCAGCAGCGAAGGGCTGATGATCGTCCCGACATCCGCATGGCGGCTGCCCCTGCTGCCGGCGACGACGGGGTCGGCAAAAAAACCACTGAGCGAGATCGCCGGGGTGATCGTGAAGCCGATTTGCGGGGTCGGCGACAGAGTCGACAGCGCCGAGTCGTAGGCTTGCCGCAGGTTCCCGAGGTTCACGCCGGCGGCGTTGGAAGGGAGCAGGCCCGTGCTCTGCGCCCATGCGGGGGCGGCCACGACGAGCCCGGCGAGACCCGCCCCAAACGCGGCTAAACCACGGAAATAGGCCGCTTTCCCGCGGGACCGTCCTGGCCGCGACGAGGGGAGGGACAACGCCGGACTGCCGCCCGATCTACGTGTAGGTGCCGAAATAATGATAGGCTCCAAACGTGTAGCTGGTGGTTAGCTTGATCTTGTTCAGCATCAGCATGACGTTTTCGCAAGCCCGAATTAGGTCGAGGGCAGCCGCCACCTCGTTCTTTTGCGTCTTTTCCGCCTCCACGATCATGATGATCAGGCCCACCACCGAGGCGAAGGTGCTCGGGTCGCTGGTGGATAGGCAAGGCGGCGTGTCGAGCAGCAGCAAGTGGTTGGGGAAACGCCTGGCGAGACGTTCGAGCAGAGCGGTCACCGGGCTCGCGGCCGCAAGATCCGGTGCCCGGGCCCGGCGCGAGCCGATCGGCAGGACCGACAGACGCGGTATGGCGGTCTGCAGCACCATGTCATCCACGCGCAACGACGGATCCGCGGCGAGGTCGAGCAGGCCTGGCCGGTCGTCGAGGCCGAGATCCGCCGAGAGGGGCCGTTCCTTGGCGTCCACGTCGATCAGCAGCACGTTGCGCGGCGTGTGTTGCGCGAGCGAGCCGGCAAGATTCAGGGTGTTGAAGCTTTTGCCCTCGCCGGGTCGTGCCGAGGTGATCATCACCATGTTGCCGGCGCCGCGCCCGGGGGCGTAGGACGCGCGAACCGCGCGCAGGACCCGCCCGGCCGCGATGCGGAATTCCTCGGCGATCCGCGTGCGCGTCGTCTGCCCGACCGCAAGCCCCGCAGCGGCCAGCACGTCCCAGTCGATGCTGACGGGTTTGGCAGGCAGTGTCGGGCCGGTCCCGACCGGCACCCCGGTCCAGGGGCGGATCGGCTCCGGTGCCGCGCGCGACGACGACGGATCCGGGCGTTCGTCACGCTCCGCGATCGTCGTATCGCCCTCGACCGGCTGGACACCCGCCTGGCCGGCGACGGCAGCAGCCAGCTCCTCGAACCGTGCAGCAAGCGGCATCGCCGCTTCCCGCGGCGGAACGGCCGGCGCGGCGGCCTCGTCGAAGCCCTTGTCATCGCCCACGCCCGACCCGCTTTCCGGCGTCGCGGTCAGGCCGCCGACGCCACGCAGGCGGGAGGCAAAGCGTTCGATCAGATGGCCGGATCCCGGCTCGTCCACGGGCGTCATGCTCAGGCGCTCCCCGGTCCGCTGGAAAGGATGTGATAGAGCAGCCCGCCGTAGACCATTCCCAGGATCACGAGGCCGGCCGAGAACAGAGCCACGGCGCCGGCCTGGCGCCAGCGCGAGACCGTGCCCAGCAGCGAGATCGACCCCGCGATAGGCAGGCCCAGGGCGCGCAGATCGTCGAGCGTGTGGAAGGACTGGTCGAACTGGGACAGCAGAACGGCGATCCCGATGCCGCCGCCGATCGCCAGCAGAAACACGCCGGTCACCAGCAGGGGGCGGTTCGGCGCCACGGGCACCTGTGGCACCTGCGGCGGGTCGATGATCTGCAGTTGGATCTGGTTCGCCTTGGTGTCCGCTGCCTTGCCGATCCGCATGGATTCGCGGCGCGCCAGCAAGGCCTCATAGTTCTTGCGCAGCACCTCGTAGTCGCGGTTCATGTTCGTGAACTGCGCCTGAAGCTCTGGCACATTGCGCGCTTCGGCCTCCAGCTTCGCGCTCTCCTGACGAGCGGTCGCCACTTGGCGCTGCAAGGCCGCAACCTGCGTCTGTGCCTGCAGGAGGCTCAGCTTCAGGGGTTCGACGATGGGGTTCGGCACTTCGTTGGCTGTGGCTCCCTTGCCCGCGCTGGCCGCCGCCAGCCTTCCTGGCGAGGTCGCGCGCAGGGCTTCGAGCTGCTGCTTCGCGGCGATCACCTCGGGGCTCTTGTCGGTGAATCGCATCCGCAACTCCGCAAGCGTCCGCTCGGCCTGTTGCACCGCCGGATCGACCGGGGGCACGCCGCTCGCGGTGGCCACGCTGCCCACGGGTACCATGGCGGGTGTCTTGGCAAGCTGCTGCTGGATCAGGTCGCGTCGGGACACCATGTCGGCAAGCTGCCCTTCGAGCTGCCGCAGCGTGCGGCGCTGAGCGTCGAGGCGGGAAATGCCATTATCGCCAGGCAGCAGGTCGATATACTTGGCCATGAAGTTCGCCCGCCTCTGCTCGGCGGTGCGCAGCTGCTTTTCGTAATCGGCCAGCTGATGGTCGATAAAGGCCTGAGCGTTGGCCATCTCCGAGCGATTGTTGCCGGTCTTGCTCTCGATGAAGATGGTCAACATCGTGTTGACGACATCATAAGCCAGCCGCGGGTTAGTATTGCGGTAGGAAATGGTGAAGAGATTCTTCGTCGCGTGGACGAGATGGATCTGCTTGGCGAGCCGCTGCTGCATCGCCTCCATGTCGGCCGGGCCGGTGATCTGCAGATCGAGATCGGTCTGCGCGATCAGCTTCTCAAGGTTGGGGCGGCTCAGCAGCGTGCGCTGCAGGAGGTCGAGCTGGTTCGTCACCCCCGAGTTGGCGGCGATGCCGCGCAGCAGGGGCGTCAGCACCGCATCGGCATTGATATAGACGCGGGCGCTCGCCTCGTACTGGTTGGGGATCCTCATCACGCCGAGCCAGCCCAGCAGCGCGACGATCCAGGCGAACGCAATGGTGGCCCAGCGATAGCGCCAGGCCGCGGTCGCGTAGCGGCGTATCAGGACGTGCAGTTCGCCCACGTCGCGCTCCTCAGAACCAGCTCTGCGGAATGATCAGCGTGTCGCCCGGCTGCATCTCGATGTTCTGACTGATATCGCCGCCGTTCATCAGGTCGTCGAGATGGACATGGATGATGTGCTGCTTGCCGTTGATGGTCCGCACGATCTCCGCCTGGTTGCCGGCGGCGAAGCGGGTCAGGCCTTTGACCGCGATCATGACATCCAGCAGCGTCATGTGTGCGCGATAGGGGATCGCCTGGGGGTCCGTCGCCGCCCCGATAACCTTCACTTGCCGGCTCAGCGGACCCACGAAGTTGGAGACCATCACGGTCACGATCGGGTCCTTGACGTATTCCTTGAGCCGCGTGGTGATTTCGGCGGCGAGTTCGGTCGGCGTCTTGCCGGCTGCCATGATCTCGGGGATCAGCGGCATCGAGATGCGACCGTCCGGCCGCACCGGCACGCTGGGTACCGAGAGTTCGGGCGCCTGGTAGACGGAAATGCCGAGGGTGTCGCCAGCCCCGATCACATACTCGGAGGAGGAGTTGCCGTTCTTGGCCACGGGAATGTCGGCCAGCGGCGTGGCCGGCGGGGCGCAGGCGGCCAGGAGCCCGACCAGCGTCAGCGACGCCGCGGCGCGAAGGTGCTGGCGGCGGGTGGATACGGCGCGGGGGAGAGAGGGCATCGGCGGCTCCTTGCGGGTCGTCGGGGGCTGGTCCTGCGGACGCGGAGCCTCCAGGGGATGATCTCTATAGCAGCATAGCGACAGACAAATCTGCCGCTTCCTCTAGGCGCGGAAGGGAGTCGAACCCTCGACCTCTGCCGGGTAAAGGCAGCGCTCTACCGTTGAGCTACGCGCCTTCCGAGGGAGGCGGTGATCCGCAGGCCTCTCGGCTGCGAACCTGTCCAACTGTGGTGCAATCGGTGCCTATCTGCAAACAAATGCAGCGAGCCTGGGTGCTATTTTTTGTCGATCCGGAGACGGCAATCCCCGACATGAGATCCGTCGCTTTTTTGTTCATTGATCCATGAAGTTTTGTAGCTAAGCCTAAGTAGGCGCGGAATTTTGCGGTTTTCCGGTCGACGGGCCGGACAAGAAATGCTTGACCTTTCTCCATGGTTTGTTAGCATCTCAATAATGACATTTTTTCGAAATAACTCATCATGGGAGACAGGACGATGACGGAAGGGTATAAGGCCCGTCATCGCCGCGTGGCGGTGAACAGCAAGCCTCAATGGAGTGGGTCATGCGCCTGATGCGCGCCCATTTGCCGGTCGAGATGCTGGCCTTCTGGCTCGTCGAGTTCGTTCTCGGCGTGGCCATGTTCTACGCGCTGCTGGTCCCCGCTGGCGCGGCTGCGGGCCTCGACATGGGGGCGGTGAACCGGGCGGCGATCCTGGCACTTTCGCTCGGCGTAGGGGCCGCTCTGGCCGGCCTGTACCGCCCGGAGATCGTCATCGAGGCGCGCCAGCTGGTCGGCAGCACGCTCACCGGCGGCCTGCTGGCGTTCCCGCTGATGTTCCTCGGCGCCTATGCGCTCGATCCGACCTTCCGCGTGGGGGTCCAGGGCAACGGCCTGGCGGTGGTGAAGGTCCTCGTCGCCTGGCTCGTGTTGCTGCTGGTGACGCGGATGACGCTGCGCTATGCGCTGGCGCGGGGCTGGTTCCTGCGCACCGTGCTGATCGTCGGCTCGCCGAATGACGCGGCGGGCCTGGCGGCGGCGATCCAGGGCCACCGGCCGGGCTTCATCCGCATCGGCGGCGTGGTGCCGGCCTCGGCGTTGCCGGACCTGCTGGCGACGCGCAGTCGGGGGCGCTTCGGCCGCCACAAGCTCTGGGGCGTCGTCGTCACGCGCGCGGCCCGCGCCGAGGTTCCCGTGGGCGCCCTGATGGCCCGCCGGCACGACAGCCCCGTGCTGTTTGGCGAGGCCGATTTCCGGGAGAGCCGGCTGCGCCGCCTGGACATCGACCACCTGGACCCGGACTGGCTGCTCTATGCGGATCGGTTCGGCCGGTCGCGCATCGGCCAGATCATGCACCGGACGGTCGATATCGTCGGTGCCGTCCTTCTGCTGGTCGTGTCCTTGCCGGTGATGCTGGCGACGGCGATGGCCATTCGTCTCGAGGACGGTAAGCCGATCCTCTACCGTCAGGTCCGTGTCGGGCGCGATGGCCGCACCTTCACCGTCTACAAGTTCCGCAGCATGCGGGTCGATGCGGAGGCGCGCGGGGCGGTGTGGGCCGCCGAGCGCGATCCGCGGGTGACACGCGTGGGCGCCATCATTCGGCGCCTGCGCATCGACGAACTGCCCCAGATCCTGAACGTCCTGGCGGGCGACATGGCTCTCGTCGGCCCGCGTCCGGAACGGCCGGAGTTTACCAGCGAGCTCGCGGACCGGATCCCGGGATACGCGGACCGCCTCTCGGTGAAGCCGGGCATCACCGGCTGGGCCCAGGTCAGCGCGCCTTATGCCGCCTCGATCGACGATGTGCGCATCAAGCTCTCCTATGACCTCTACTACATCAAGAACCGCAGCCTGTTGCTGGATTTCCTGATCCTGGCATCGACCGTCCGGGTTGTCTTGTTCCGCGAGGGCTCGCGCTAGGCCGGCATCCGGCCCGACGTCGTCCGGGCGAGCCTCCTGCCGCGCGCACGGACGGAGAGGCGGTTGCGACCATCGGCATGACAGGTGTGGTGCTGCCACGGTCCGGCGTTCTCGCTGCGTCCCGCGTCGGGGTGTCGGTTGCCGGTGCGGCCGCTCGTGACTTTTTGTGCGGCCGGCCCCCTCTGCCGGTGATGGCGATTTCGCGACACGTCGATTGTGACTAGATTGCTCGAGGGATGGCCGCCGCTGTTCCACGCCACCAAGCAGAGAGTCGGGAAGGCCGGATCATGAAGAAGGTCGTCATCGCCGCCATCATCGTCGTCGTCCTCGCTGGGGGCGCGGGCGCTGCCTGGTGGAAATATGTTCGCAGGCCGAGCCCGCTCGCGCAGGCGCGCATCGAAATGACGCACGGCAACCTGCCGGCCGCGGAACTTCTGTTGCGTCGGGCGGTACGCGAGGACCCGCGCAACGGCGAGGCGCACCTGCGCCTCGGGCTGGTCCAGTTCCGGCTCGGCGATGCGGCAGCAGCCGAGCGGGAGTTCCGCCTGGCCCGCGAGAGCGGCTACCAGACGGCAACGGCGACCCGGCTGCTCGCTGAGACCTATATGCAGCAGGGCAAGTTCCGGCAGCTTCTAGAGCAGTTTCCGGTGCCGGCCACGCCCGACAAGAGCGCGGTGCCGCTGCTGGTGATGCGCGGCATGGCGCAGCTCAACCTCGGACAACTCGCCCAGGCGAGAACGACCCTCGTGCAGGCAGCCAAGCTCGGTCCGGATCTGGCCGATCCGCAGCTTGCGCTCGCGCGTCTCGATACGGTTCAGCACAATCTCAAGGATGCTGAAGCGGCGGTCGACCGGGCGCTTGCCATCAATGAGAACAACCCGCCGGCGCTGCTGCTCAAGGCGCAGTTGCTCAACGGCCGGGGCCAGCGTTCCCAGGCGATTTCGAGGCTTGACCAGGCGATCAAGATCGCGCCCACCGATATCGCGCTGCGACTCGAGCGCGCGAACATGCTGATCGAGGCAAACCAGGACAAGCTGGCGGCCGAGGATGCCGCGGCCGTGCTGAAGATCAATCCGCGCAGCGCCGGTGCCGTCTATATCGAGGCTGTCCTGGCCGCACGCGCACACGACTACACGAAGGCCGATGCGCTGCTGACCCGGGTGCAGCCTCTGTTCGGGCATTTCCAGCGCGCCTATTATTTCGAAGCGGTCGTGAAATTCAATCTTGGCCAGGCCGAGCAGGCGATCAGCGCTGCGGAAAAATACGTCGCGCGCATGCCGCAGGATCCGGATGGCGTGAAGTTGCTGGCCCGTATCGATATCGCAACTCAACGACCTGAGAGCGCGGTGGAGGTCCTCAACAAGGCAGTCGCCGCGGGCATGCAAGACGCGCAGATGCTCGATCTTCTCGGGCAGGCCTATGGCGCGGTCGGCAACCGGGCGAAGGCGGTGCAGGCATTCCAGGGCGCGCAGAAGCTCGCGCCCGACAACCCGGACATCATGGCGCATCTGGCGGCGGCGCGGCTGCAGGCCGGTGATGCGGCCGGGGCCGCGGAGGAGCTCAAGCGCTCGCTCGCGGTCGCACCGCATAACGCTTCCACGCTCGCCGCCTCGGTCGTCACGGCGCTCGCCAACGGTGACTTGCCGGGTGCGCAGAAGGCGATGGCGGAGCTGCTCAAGGTCGTGCCCGGCAGCAACGAAGGGGTGGGGAACCTCAAGGGCCTCGTGCAGATGGCCGGGCTGGACTATGCCGGCGCACGGGCGACGCTCGAAGCCGTGGTCAAGGCCTATCCGGGATCCGTGCAGGCGCGTGTGAACCTTGCGCGGATCGCAACGATGCAGGGGCGGACCGAAGACGCGGAGAAGCTGCTCGGGGATATTCTGGCAACGCAGCCCGCGAACCTGCAGGTGGCGGCAGCCCTGACCCAGCTTTATGTCGCCAACAAGCAGCTGGGCCGGGCGGTGCCGTTGCTCGAGACGGCGCATAACGCAGTCCCCGCCAACACGGCGGTGACGGCGACGCTCGCGGACCTCTATATCCGCGTCGGCGAGCCACAGAAGGCGCTGGACCTGCTCAAGAAGGCGAGCACGACGCAGCCCGGCTCGGATCTGCTGGACGAGGCAGAGGCGCGCGCCGACATCGCGCTCAAGCAGCCGAAGCAGGCGGAGGAGGTCTTGCGCCGCGTGCTGGAGCGCTCGCCGAACAATGCCTCTCTGCGCATCGCCCTTGCGGGCCTGATGGTGCAGCGAAAGGATTTCGCCGGCGCACGCACGGCGATTGATGCCGGCATGAAGCTGGCGCCGCACGATTATCGGCTGGTGATGGCGCGTATCAATCTGGAGAAGGTGGCGGGCGGCGCGCCTGCGGCCCTTAAGGAGGCGCAGAGCCTTGCCGCCGATCCCGCCAATCGCCCCATCGCCCCGCTGATCGTCGGCGATACGCAGATGTCGCTGAAGATGTTCAAGGAAGCTGTCGCCACCTACGAGGACGAGTTCAAGCGCTTCCCGTCGACGGCGCTGGCCCTGCGGCTTTCGGCGGCACAGCAGGCGGACCATCTCCCGACGGCGGCGGGAGAGACGCTGCGTGCATGGTTGAGCGCCCATCCGCAGGACGTGCCCGCCATGTTGGCGCTCGGCTCGCTCGACCTCACGCAGAAGAACCTCGCCGAGGCGCAGACGATGTTCGAGCAGGCAACGGCCAAGGGTGCGCGTGACGCGCTGGCGCTCAACAACCTCGCCTGGATCTACCAGCAGAAGGGCGACCCGCGCGCCGTGGCGACCGCGCAGCAGGCCTATCTGCTCGACCCGGCTCCGCCGATCGCGGATACGCTGGGCTGGATCCTCGTGGGCGATGGACAGGCGGACAAGGCGTTGCCGCTGCTGCGCATGGCCAGTGCCGCCGCCACCGGCGATCCAGCGATTGTGTATCATTACGCTGTTGCACTGGCGAAGACCGGCAGCAAGACGGAGGCGGCGAGTGTGCTCAAGTCGCTTCTGGCCCACCAGCAAGCTTTCGCCGACCGGGCAGCAGCGCAGAAACTCTACGAGACGGTCTCCGCTGGGCACTGAAGCAACCCGCGACCGGGCCATGGAGCGCCGAGACCTCAGCCTGCTGACCTTCACGTCGTTGTTCCCGACGCCGGGCAAGCCGAATCACGGTGTTTTCGTGCGCAACCGGCTCGAGCACCTGCTGGCCTCGCATCCGGTGCAGGCGACGGTCCTGGCGCCGGTGCCCCAGCCGCCATGGGCACTGCGCGACACCGCAGCCGCGGCCCGTGGCGCCGCGGTGCTGCACCCGGGGTTCGCGCATCTGCGTGGGCTCGGTCAGTGGACAGCGCCGCTCGCCCTGCGCCAGGCCGGATTTCGGGCCCTGGCGCATCCGCTGCTGCGCGGCCGGCGCTTCGACCTCATCGACGCGCACTATCTCTATCCCGACGGCGTGGCGGCGCTCGCGCTTGGCCGCCGGCTCGGCGTGCCGGTGATCGTCACGGCGCGGGGCTCGGATGTGACGCAGATGCCGGACCATCCCTGGCCGCGGCGGCTGATCCGACGTGTCATCCGCGAATCGGCCGCGCTGATCGCGGTCAGCGGCGGGCTGCGTGAGCGGCTGATCGAGCTCGGTGCGCCGGCGGACAAGGTGACCGTGCTGCGCAACGGCGTCGATCTCACGCTCTTCCGGCCGGCGGACCGGGCCGCAGCACGCGCTGCTTTCGGACTCGATGGGCCCAGCCTCGTCTCGGTCGGTGGCCTGATCCCGCGCAAGCGCCACGACCTGACGATGGCGGCGCTTGAGCGGTTGCCTGGCTGGCGGCTGTTGATCGCCGGCGAGGGGCCGGAGCGCGGGCGGCTGGAGGCGCTGGCGACGGCGCGCGGGCTTGACGGGCGTGTCCGCTTCCTCGGCGCCTTGCCGCATGCCGAACTGGCGCCTCTCTACACGGCGGCCGACGTCGCTGTCCTGGCCTCCGAACGCGAGGGATGGGCCAATGTGCTGCTCGAGGCGATGGCGTGCGGTACGCCGGTCGTGGCGAGCCGGATTCCGGGCAACCCGGAGGTCGTCGCCGCGCCGGCGGCGGGCCGCGTCGTCACGGCCAACACGCCCGAGGATTTTGCCGCCGCGATCCGGGAGGTCGCGAGCACGGCGGACCGTGCCGCGACCCGGGCCTACGCCGAGGATTTCAGCTGGGACGCAACCAGCGCCGGGCAGATGGCGCTGTTTCGGGCCGTTCTCGCGAGGACGGCGTCATGACCGTGCAACGGGTGGTGGCGGGCGTGGACGAGGTGGGCCGCGGGCCGCTGGCGGGGCCGGTGGTCGCGGCCGCGGTGGTGCTGCCACGGCAGCTGCCACCCTCGCTCGCGGATGCGATCGGTGATTCCAAGGCCCTGGCGGCCTCGGTGCGGGAGGCGCTTGCGGGGGAGCTGCGCGCCTGCCGGGGCGTGGAGATCGGCATCGGCGCCGCCTCCGTGCTGGAGATCGCGGCGCGTAACATCCTCGGCGCTACGCTGCTGGCGATGCGCCGGGCCGTCCTGCGCCTGCCGCGGCCGCCTGACCTGGTGCTGGTGGACGGTAACCGGCCGCCGCGGCTCGATTGCAGCGTGCGCTGCATTGTCGGCGGCGATGCCACCGAACCGGCGATCGGCGCCGCCTCGATCCTTGCCAAGGTCCTGCGCGACCGGCTGATGACCCGCCTGGCGCTGCGCTATCCCGGCTACGGTTGGGAGCGCAACGCCGGATACCCCACGGCATCACACCACGCCGCCCTGCAACAACTTGGTCCCACGCCGCATCATCGCGCGGGTTTCGGCCCGGTAGCCCGGCTTCTTGCCGGGTCCGGCCCGGCCCGCGGTTGACGCGCCAACGAACGATACGGCCTCATGCCCCCTCTGACGAAGACCCGTTCCCGCGCCGCCCTCACCAAGCCTGCCTTGCGTCCGCCCCCACGCCCACTCCAACGAGCCGACAGGAACCAAGTGGAGATCGTTCGAGACCTGCCGCTCGATCAGGTGATCCGCGGTGATGCCGTGCGCATCATGCAGACCCTGCCGCCTGCCTCGATCCACTGTGTGTTCGCGGACCCACCCTATAATTTGCAGTTGGGTGGCGAACTGCGCAGGCCGGACGAGAGCCTGGTGGACGGCGTGAGCGAGGCGTGGGACCGGTTCGAGGACCTCGGTGCCTACGATGCGTTCACCCGAGCGTGGCTGACCGAATGCCGCCGGGTCCTGCGCAAGGACGGCACGCTCTGGGTGATCGGCAGTTACCACAACATCTTTCGCATCGGCTCGATTCTTCAGGATCTGGGCTTTTGGCTGCTTAACGACATCGTCTGGCGCAAAGCCAACCCGATGCCGAATTTTCGCGGCCGCCGCTTCACCAACGCGCACGAGACGCTGCTCTGGGCGGCGCGGGGGCGCGATGCGCGCTACCGCTTCAACTACCAGGCGATGAAAGCGCTCAACGACGACCTGCAGATGCGCAGCGACTGGTTCATTCCGCTCTGCACCGGCGCCGAGCGGTTGCGCAACGCCCACGGGCTGAAGCTGCACCCGACGCAGAAGCCCGAGGCATTGCTGCATCGCGTGCTGGTCTCCAGCACGGCGCCTGGGGAGATCGTTCTGGATCCGTTCCTCGGCACGGGAACCACGGCCGCGGTCGCGCGCCGGCTGGGCCGCCACTATATCGGGATCGACCGGCACCCGGCCTATGTCGAAGCGGCGCTGGGGCGCCTGAAGCAGGTCACCCCCATCTCTGCCGAAGCTCTGGTCACGACGCCGAGCAAGCGCGAGTTGCCGCGGGTGCCGTTCGGCACGCTGGTGGAGCGTGGCCTGCTGGCGCCGGGCACGCGGCTGGCCGATCGTACGCGCAAGGTGCGCGCGGTGGTCGCGGCCGACGGTTCGATCCGTTGCGGGGCCCACCAGGGCTCGATCCATCGGGTAGGCGCCGCGATCCAGAACGCCCCCTCCTGCAACGGCTGGCTGTTCTGGCACTTCGAGCGTGATGGCGCCTGGCTGCCGATCGACACGCTGCGCGCGGAGCTCGGCGGAGACGTCGCCGGCTAGCCTCCACCGTCGGGGCGGATCGACGGGTCGGCATGGATGTGGCGGCGAGAGAGGGCCGGCGGGGCGGGACCGGGCGCGCGGGTGTCCGTGGCGCCGCGCGCCGGCCTTTACAAAACGTAACGAATTGAGCGCCGCCGGACGCCATCGTCCTGTCATACTTTCTGCGTTCTATGCTCTCTGACGTTTTCCTGCCGACGACGGAGACTGGCGATGCAGGATCCCGACCTGGATCACAAGCTCGATGAACTGGACCGGCTGCTCAACGATCCGGACGTGCCGATGCAGCCGGCGCGTGTCTGGTCGCTGCTGGCTGAGATCTCCCATCACGACCTGCAACAGCGAGCGATGGACTAGGCCGTCGGTCTCGGTGCGGGAACGCCTGCGCGCCGCCGGTCAGGCGCGGATCGCGCCGAGCAGGAACTCGATATTGCCCTCAGGGCCGGTGATTGGGCTTTTCTCGATGCCCATGACGGTCCAGCCCGGCAGGCCCGACCACCAGGCACGGATGCGCTCGCACACCTCCTGGTGAACCGCCGGATCGCGGACGACGCCGCCCTTGCCCACGCCACCAGGGCCCGCCTCGAACTGTGGTTTGATCAGCGCGATGGCCCAGGCGCCAGTGCGGCACAGCGCCAGGGGGGCGGGCAGAACGGTCGCGAGCCCGATGAAGCTCGCATCGCAGACCAGGGCATCCACCTCTTCTCCGATCGTCGCGGCGTCCAGGTAGCGGGCGTTGGTCGCTTCATGAACCGCCACGCGCTCATCGTTACGTAACGACCAGGCCAGCTGGCCGCGCCCGACGTCGACGGCATGCACACGCGCCGCGCCGTTGGCCAGCAGCACGTCGGTGAAGCCGCCGGTAGAGGCGCCGATATCGAGGCAGACACGCCCGGCGGCGGAAAAGCCGAACGCCGTCAGACCATGGGCGAGCTTCAGGCCACCGCGCGAGACCCAGGGATGGTCCCGCCCGGTGACGGTCAGCGGCGCGGTCTCGGCCAGCATCTGCCCCGCCTTGTCGATCCGGGCCTCGCCACTGCGCACCACGCCGGCGAGGATCAAGGCCTGGGCGCGCGCCCGGCTCTCCACGAGGCCGCGCGCCACCAGCATCTGGTCGGCGCGCTGCTTGGCCAAAGGCTTAGGCCCTCACGGCCTTTTCTGTTTGTTGGTTGAGGGCGAGGAGGGCTGTGTTGGAGATGGCTTTGGCGTCGAGTGCGGCGGCGGCGAGTTGGTTTTTTTGGGTATCGTGATCGATGAAGCGGTCTGGGAGTGTCATGGGTCGGAACCTGAGGCCGTGATCGAGGAGGCCGTGGTGAGCGAGGTGGTGGGCGACGGC
>JAGWQN010000126.1 GCA_028869995.1 Rhodospirillales bacterium | reverse complement strand
GCGCGTGATCCCGGCGGACACGTCGAGCGATAACCCGGCGCAGGCGGCAAGCGTCACCCGGCGGATGATCAGCGAGGATCACGTGTCGGTCCTCGTCGGCGCGCATACATCGACGATGACCCTTTCCGCCCAGATCGAGGCAGAGCGCTCCCGCATCCCGCTGCTGACCACGTCCTATGCCGATCAGATCGTCGAGCGTGGCCTCAAATACACGTTCAAGATACCGCCGCAGGCCAGCGCAATCTCGGCGGCGGGCATGGACGACATCCTTGCTCTGTACGAGGAACTCAAGGCGACGAAGATCCAGCGCGTCGCGATCTTCTACGGCGCGGATGCCGCCAGCCAGGCGATCGGCGCGGCCTACATCAAGGATGCGAAGGCCAAGGGGTTGGATATCGTCGCCCAGGGATCCTTCCCCGGCAACCTCGCCGATCCGACGCCGATCCTGGGCCCCGTGCGCGCGCACAAGCCACAGGTGCTGTTCATGAACGCTTTCGTGGACGACATGATCCTGGTGACACGGGCGCTGCGCAGCCTCGGCATCATGATTCCCGTCGTCGGCAGCGGGTCGGGCATCAGCGTCAAGAGCATCGGCCAATCCCTCGGCAAGGACGCCAACAACCTGATGGGCACCCTGGTATGGAACTGGGATCTGCCGATCCCGGGCGTGCCCCAGTTCCGCGACGCCTACAAGGCCGCCTACCCGAAGCAGCCCTTCGCGCCCCAGGAAGCCGGCGAAGGCTATGCGATAGGCCAGATCATCGCCGCAGCACTCGAAGCGGCCAAGAGCCGCGATCCCCGGACCATCCGCGATGCGCTGACCCACACCAACCTGCAGACGATCCTGCCGGGTGGGCCGGTTCAGTTCGCCGCCAATGGCCAGAACAAGAACGCCGTCGCAATCCTGGTCAGCTGGATCAACGGCGAGCTGCGGACGCTCTGGCCGAAGCCGTATGCGGCCGTGACACCCGTCCTGCCCTGAGAGTCTCCTGCTCCGGGCTTCATCGCCGCCGCGCGGGGAGCCCGGAGCTCACTGACGATGGAATGCAGCGCCAGAACCATGGACCGCCCGACGAGCCGCACTGTTCCCGCCCTGCTTGCCGAGATCAGCGCCCGGCATCCGCATCGCAACTTTGTGACCGACGGCGATCGCCGTGTCAGCTATGGGGAGTTCCTCGGCCGCGTGCGCCGGCTGGCCAAGTCGTTTCACGCCCTGGGCGTTCGCAAGGGCGACACCGTTGCGCTGCTGATGGGCAACCAGCTCGAGTGGCTCGAGACATTCTTCGCGGTGACGATGCTGGGCGGCACCGTGGCGGCGGTGAACACGTGGTGGCGCCGACGCGAATTGCTGCATGCCCTGCGTATCAGCGATGCCTCGATCCTGGTCATGGTCGATCGCTATGGCTCGAACGACTATACCGCGGAGCTGCGCGATGCCGATCTCGGCACCGAGGCGCCGATGCTGCGGCAGGTGATCTGCCTCGGCCCCGACCAGCCCGCAGCCGCGCTGCCCTTCGAGGCGCTGCTGCGCCTCGGCGCGGAGGTGCCCGACGCGACGATCGATGCCGCCAAGGCGACGATCGATCCCGAAGATCTTGCCTGCCTGCTCTTCACCTCCGGCTCGACGGCGCGATCGAAGGCCGCAGGCCTGGTGCACCGCGGCCTGATCGACAACATGCACGGCATCGGCGAGCGCATGCACCTCACCGAAAATGACCGTGTCCTCCTCGTCGTCTCGCTGTTCTGGAGCTATGCGTGCGCGAATGCGCTGTTCGCGGCCCTGACGCATGGCGCGTCGCTCGTGTTGCAATATCGATACGATCCCGGCGAGATGCTGCGCCTGATCGAGGCGGAGCGCTGCACCGCCGTCTATACCCAGCCGAACATGGTCCTGGCACTGCATGCGCATCCGGACCGCGCGACGCGCGATCTCTCCTCCTGGCGGACCGGCATCGCGCGGCCACAGGTGATGCGCGAGCTGGTGGAGATCGGCCCGCGGGACATGATCACCTCCTACGGCCTCACCGAGTGCTACGGCAACAGCGCCAACTCCGACGCGGGCTGGCCCCTGGAATGGCGCATGATCGGCTCGGGATGGCCGCTGCCAGGCGTCGAGATCGAGATTGTCGATCCCGCGACCCGCGAACGCCTGCCTGCCGGGAGCGAGGGCGAGATCCGGATCCGCGGCAACGTGACGAAAGGCTATCGCAACGATCCCGAGCGGACCGCCGCCGCCATCGACGCCGAGGGCTGGTTTTACACGGGCGACGTCGGCGTCTACGGCGAGCATGGAATCCTGATCTTCCGCGGACGCTTCAAGGAGATGATCAAGACCGGGGGAATCAATGTCACGCCCGCGGATGTCGAGCAGGTTCTCGAAGAGCATCCGAAGGTCCGTCAGGCGGTGGTCGTTGGCGTACCAGACCCGGTGCGCGATGAAATCGTCGCCGCCCTCGTCGTGCCCGTCCCGGGAGCAGACCTCACGCAGGCCGAGCTGGTCGAGCATTGCCGGGCCAACGTCGCAGCGTTCAAGGTGCCGAGGTTGATCGAAATCGCACCCGTGGACCAGGTGCCGCTGACCGACACGGGCAAGGTTTCAAAAAGGCTGGTGCAGGAGCGCCTCGCCGCTCACCATCGCGCCGCCGCCCCTTCCCCCGCGTGAGCGGACGAAGCGCGGGACGCACGCCCGGCCGGCAACGCTGCGCACCGGACCATGGCTGGCCGTCGTGCACGACAACGAGTAGTGACGTCGAGCGCGGTAGGCACAGCCTGCGGCAAGGCGGGTCCGGCCCTGCGCATGCAACCTGACGAACACGGCCATGGAAAACATCTCCGAGCGACCCCTCCACGATCAACTCGACCACGCGACCGCTCTTCTCGAGCGCCTGGCCCGTGCCTTCGACACCGCCGTGGCGCGCGCCGCGACGCTGTGCTCGCGCGGCGGCAGGCTCGATCCCGGCCTGCTCGACCAGCACCAGGGCATGGCCTACGAACTGGCCCTCGCCGATGCCGAGCTGCTGGCGGCGAGCACGCTGCTCGCCCAGGGCGGCAACGCGGCCCCGCTCGACGTGGCGCTGGGCCTCGCCTTCGTCGCCGAGGCCATCCCCGCGATCGTGGAGCGGCTCGAGCGGGTCCACATCGCCGCCGACCTCGACAGCTCGGTGCTGCATGCGCTCGCCGCCGATCCCGACCTGCGCCGACTGCGCCGGGACGCATCCGCACCGGACATCCTGGCCCGGCTCGGCGCCGCCGTGGCCGAGGCGGACGGTGATGTCGGGGCGGTTGCGCTCGATGAAGCAACGATTCTGGCGCAGGACGCGTTCCGCCGTTTCGCCGCCACGAAAGTGGCGCCTCTCGCGCAGGAGATCCACCGCCAGGATCTCACCGTGCCCGAAGCCCTGCTGGCACCGTTGCGCGAGATGGGCGTCTTCGGCCTCGCCGTTCCCGAGGAATACGGCGGTCAGGCGCCGCCCGAGGGCGGCAACACGCCGATGATGATCGCGGTGACGGAGGCGCTCTCCGAGGCCTCGCTCGCCGCCGCAGGCTCCCTCATCACGCGCCCCGAAATCCTCGCGCGCGCCCTGCTCGCCGGGGGCACCGAGGCGCAGAAGCAGCGCTTTCTGCCGGCGATCGCCGCCGGCGATCCGCTCTGCGCGATCGCCATCACCGAGCCCGACGCCGGCTCGGATGTGGCGGCCCTGTCGTTGCGTGCGATCCCGACCGAGGGCGGCTGGCTCCTCAACGGCGCCAAGACATGGTGCACCTTCGCCGGTAAGGCGGGGCTGCTGATGGTCGTTGCGCGAACCGATCCAGACCGCAGCCTCGGGCATCGCGGGCTCAGCCTCTTTCTGGTCGAGAAGCCAGGCTATGAGGGGCACGACTTCGTCTATGAGCAGCCCGCCGGCGGCAAACTGACCGGGCGCGCCATTCCCACCGTCGGCTACCGCGGCATGCATTCATACGACCTCGCCTTCGACGGCTTCTTCGTTGCCGACGAAAACCTCGTGGGGGGCAAGGCAGGTCTCGGCAAGGGATTCTACCTGACGATGACCGGCATGACCGGCGGGCGGATCCAGACCGCGGGCCGCGCGCTCGGCGTGATGAAGGCGGCGTTGACGGCAGCCATCCGCTACACCGCCGACCGCAAGGTTTTCGCCGCCCCCCTCGCCGCCTTCCCGCTCACCCGCATCAAGATCGCCACCATGGCGGCCCGCTTCGCCGCCTGCCGCCAGCTTGCCTACAAGGTTGCCCGCGACCTCGACCGTGGCGCGGGACGGATGGAGGCGAGCCTGGTGAAGCTGTTCGCCTGCCGCTCGGCCGAGACGCTGACGCGCGAGGCGCTGCAACTGCATGGCGGCATGGGATACGCGGAGGAGACGCCCGTCAGCCGCTATTGGGTCGATGCGCGGGTCCTCTCCATCTTCGAAGGTGCGGAGGAGACGCTGGCGCTCAAGGTGATCGCGCGCTCGCTGCTCGAGGATGCGCTCGCGGCGGTGCCGGGCGGCGCGAAGAACACCTGAGGAGAAGACGATGAATCTCTCGCTGCTCGATCTGCGCATCGTTGAATCCTCCGCCTTCATCGCGGCACCGCTGGCCGGCCTGACGCTCGCGCAGCTCGGCGCGGATGTCATCCACATCGATAACATCGGCGGCGGCCTCGACTACGGCCGGCTGCCCCGCATGCCATCGGGTCGCAGCCTCTACTGGACCAGCCTGAACAAGGCGAAACGTTCCATCGCGATCGATCTTTCCCGCCCGGAGGGCCGCGAGCTGGTGAGGGCGCTTGTCACCGCGCCCGGCGAGAACGCCGGCATCCTGCTCACCAACATCGTCAGCCGCTGGCTCGACCCCACGGAGCTCGCGGCGCGTCGCGCCGATGTCATCACCTGCCTCATCGAAGGCAACCAGGATGGATCGACCGCCGTCGACTACACAGTGAATGCCGCGACCGGCTATCCGTTCATGACGGGACCCGACCGGCGTGAAGAGGGCGGAGCACCGATCAACCACGCCCTTCCCGCCTGGGACATCGCCTGCGCCTTCCAGGCCGCCCTCGCCATTGCCGCGGCGGCAGACCGGCGCCGGCGCACCGGGATGGGCGCGCAGCTGCGCCTGGCTCTGGCCGACGTCGCCTTCACGATGCTGTCCCACCTCGGCGTGGCGGCCGAGGTCGAACTGCTCGGCCACGATCGCCCGGCGATCGGCAACCACATCTACGGCGCATTCGGGCGCGACTTCCTGACCGCGGACGGACAGCGGATCATGGTCGCTGCCATTTCTCTTTCGCAATGGAACGGGCTCGTCAAATCCTGCGACCTTGGTCGCGAGATCGCATCCCTCGAGGCTCGCCTCGGCCGCAGCCTGGCGGATGAAGCCGCGCGCTACGAAGCCCGTGAGGAGATTGCATCGCTCGTCGGCTCGTGGTGCCTGCGCCGTCCGCTGGCGGAAATCGCCGCGGCCTTCGAGGCCAACCGCGTATGCTGGGGACCCTATCGGACGACCTCCGACCTCCTCGCGCATGATCCTCGCGCCGGCCTCACGAACCCGGTCTGGGAGCCGATGCGCACAGCGGGTATCGGCCACCATCGGGCAGCCGGAACGCCGTTGCGTGCGATCGACGAGCCGCGCGGCGCCATGACGCCCGCGCCGCATCTCGGACAGGACACCGACGTCATCCTCGCCGAGGTCCTGGCCCTGCCCGACAGCGCCATCGGCAAGCTGCACGATGCGGGAATCGTCGCAGGTGCCGAGCGCGACCCGACCTTGCGGCCGCCCGCCTAGAGCCATATCCGATCAGATGGAATCATCTGGTCGGATTTCTTGCTCTGGAGCGGCCGCTCAGGCGGCTTTCGCCCGCGCCTCGTCGGCAAAGTGACAGGCGGCCCAATGGTTGGGCTCGACCTCACGCAGTTCAGGTCGCGCGCTGGCGCAGATGTCGCGGGCCATCCAGCACCGCGTGCGGAAGGGGCAGCCTGATGGGGGCGTGATCGGGCTCGGCACGTCACCGGTGAGGAGGATGCGCGGCCGGCCGGTCATCCGTTCGCTTCCCGGAACGGCTGAGAGAAGCGCCTGCGTATAGGGCATGCGCGGGTCCGCGTAGAGGTCCTCCGCGCTCGCAAGCTCGACCAGGCGGCCAAGATACATCACGCCGACGCGGTCGCTCAGATATTCCACGACCGAAAGATCATGCGCGATGAAGAGGTAGGTAAGCCCGAACTCCTTCTGCAGGTCCGAGAGAAGATTGAGAACCTGCGATTGCACCGAGAGATCGAGCGCCGATACCGGCTCGTCGGCGACGATGAATTTCGGACGCGTGGCCAGCGCCCGGGCGATGCCGATGCGCTGGCGCTGACCGCCGGAAAACTCATGCGCATACCGGTCCAGGTGCTCGCGGCGCAGGCCCACGACCTCGATCAGCTGCTCGACACGCGCGTCGCGCTCGGCTCGGCCGACGCCCTGAATGGCCAGCCCCTCCCCGATCAGCGAGCGGAGGTTCATGCGCGGATCGAGCGAGCCGTGCGTATCCTGGAAAATGGCCTGGATGTCGCGCCGGATTGTCGTGAGGCGTGTGCCCCCCGCGGCAAGGATATCCTCGCCCTCGAACAGGATCTCACCCGCCTGTGGTCGTTCGAGGCGCAGGATGGATCGGCCCAGTGTCGTCTTGCCGCAGCCTGACTCGCCGACCAGGCCGAAGGTCTCGCCGCGACGGATCGCGAACGACACATCGTCCACCGCCTTGAGCCATCCGGAGAGGCGCCGCAATGGTCCGCTGTGCAGGGGAAAATACGTGCGCAGGCCGCGCAGTTCGAGCAGCGTTTCGCCTTCGGGGCGGCTCATCGGCGCGCCTCGTACAGCCAGCACGCCACCATCCGCCCATCACCGGGATCGCGCGGGCCCGGGTCCGTTGCGCAGGCGTCGTGCGCCTGCGGGCAGCGCGGACGGAAGGGGCAGCCCGGCGGCATGTGCAGCGGATTGGGCACGGCGCCGCCAATCGTGTTCAGCCGCTGCCCCCGGCGCACGCGCGAGGGCATCGAGGCCAGCAGCGCGCGCGTATAAGGGTGCTTCGGTTCATCGGTGACCTGCGTCACGCTGCCCGTTTCCATGATGCGCCCGCCATACATCACGACCACCTGCTCGCAGAGTTCCTGCACGACGCCGATGTCGTGGGTGATGAGCAGCACGGCGGTGTTCACGCGCTGGCGCAGGTCGCGCACAAGGTCGAGGATCTGCGCCTGGATCGTCACGTCGAGCGCCGTTGTCGGCTCATCGAGGATCAGCAACTCGGGCTCGTTGGCCAGTGCCATCGCTAGCATCACCCGCTGACGCATGCCGCCGCTCATGCGGTGCGGATACTCATGCACCCGACGCTCGGGGGAGGGAATGCCAACCATGCGCAGCAGCGAGACGGTCCTCTCCAGGGCGGCCTGCGCGCTCAGAGCCTGGTGCGCGCGCAACGCCTCGATCACCTGCGTGCCGACGGTATAGACAGGGTTCAGGGCCGTCATCGGATCCTGGAAGACGAGGCAGATATGCCGTCCGCGAATTGCGCGGATCTGCCGCTCGTCGAGCCCGGCAATGTCACGCCCGCGGAACATCACCCGGCCCGCAACGATCTGCCCCGGTGGCTCGATCAGGCCCATGATCGAGAGCGACGTCACGCTCTTGCCAGAGCCCGACTCGCCGACGATGCCGAGGCTCGCTCCCGGGGCGAGGTCGAAGCTGATGCCGTTCACGGCCTTCACCACGCCGCCACGCGCGCGGAAATGCGTGTGCAGGTCCTCGACGCGCAACAATGGTTCGGCCGGCGCCGCGCTCATCAGAGACGGATCATCGCGATCCGCAGACCCGGCCGGCCTGCATCACCATCCGAACCTCCGTCAGCCGCGCCAGGTCCGCCAGGGGATCGCCGCCGACTACGACGACATCCGCGATCCTCCCGGGCTTCAGCGTTCCGACCTTGTCGTCGATGCCGATGGTCCTTGCCGCGAGCCCGGTCCCTGCGACGATCGCCTCCATGGCACTCAATCCGCCTTCGCGCATCAACTCGAGCTCGAGCGGCAGGCCCTCGATGGCAGTGAAGCGCCAACCTGCATCCGTGCCGGCGACCCAGGTCACCCCCGCTTCGCGCATCCTGCGAAACTGCTCGAGGTTGTCGTCAAACATGCGCTGCCAGCGGTCGAAGATGCGCTGATCCTGCGGCGGCAGCGGCCCACGCGCCTGGCGGGCGCGATACTCCTTGAGCATGTAGCCGCCGACCGCCAGCGTGCTGGTCACCGGTATGCCCGCCTTGGCAACCTTTTCCGCGGCGCGCGGGTCGAATTCCTGACGGCCATCCGCGGCTACCAGGAACCCGCCATGCTCGATCTGGTCGAAACCCGCCTGCACCACCCATTCGATCGCCTGGGCGCACAAGCAATGGGCGGTGATGCGCCGGCCCAGACGGTGCGACTCATCGGCCAGGGCCATCAGTTCGGACAGTCTGAAGGAGGGGAGCCAGGACATGGTGTTGAGCGTGCCGCCGCCGGTCGCCATCACCTTGGTGAAGTCGGAGCCGGCCTTGGCCATCGTCCGCACCTTGTGGCGGACGCCTTCCTCGCCATCCGCCTCGCCACCGAAATACCAGGTGTGCCCGCCGGTGATCGTAATCGGCTGGCCGCAGGCGAGCACGCGTGGACCCTCGCCATAGCCGAGCGAAAGCGCCCGGCGAACATGAAAGACGGTGTTGCGGGCTCCGCCGACGTCGCGAACCGTGGTGATCCCCGCGCGCAGGGCGCGCGCCGCGTTCGCCATCGAGATCGCGACGAGCACACCGTCGTCCTCGCGCACCGCGTCCTCGAGGGAGAGCCCGTCGCCTGGGAGATTCAGATGCACATGCGTATCGATCAGCCCGGGCAGAATGGTGCAGCCGGGAAAGTCGAACGCCGTCGTGGGCTCCCCGGCCGGCGCCGCCGGCGCCTCGCCCTGAAAGCAGCCCGCGATTCGACCGTCCTCGATCACCAGAACCGCGTTCTCGATCATCGTCCCGGCTCCGTCGAGGAGCCTGTCGGCACGTATTGTGGTTCTCACCTTGGCGTCTCCATGCAGGAGGTCCCCCGCCGCCACCGGCCGCGGGGGACGCTTTCAGCCTACTTCGTGATGGCCGCGGTGCCGAAATACTCGAAACCGCCACCTTCCCAGCTCAACCCGGTCAATTTCTTCGAGGTCATCACCAGGTCGATGTTCTGATGCAGCGGCATCTCCACCGCCTGCTCCATGATGATCTTCTGGGCCGCCTTGTAGATCGCGATCCGCTTGGCCGGATCCGTCACCTGCTGGCCCTCGGTCAGCAGCTTCGTCAGTTCCGGGTTGGTGTAGTGGCTCCAGTTGAAATACTGCCCCGGCAGGAACCAGAAGTGCAGCCCGTCCGGATCGGCATCGACGAACTGCAGCGGCGTCATGTTGATCTGCCCCTTGATGTTGGCAGCCAGCCAGGCCGGCACGGCGAGCTGCTGCACCGTGGCGTCCATGCCGAACTTCAACAGGTAGCCCTGGATCGCCTGCGCCAGCAGCGGATATTCCGGAACCGTCGAAATCGCGGTGAGCTTGATGGTCAGCGGCTTACCGTTCTTCTCCCAGAACTTGCCGGTCTTGGTCCACCCATCCGCCTTCAGCAGGGCTGCGGCCTTCTTGGGATTGTAGGTGTACATGCCCTCAAGCGAGGGATCGTACGCCGTCATTCCCTTTTCGAGAGGCGTGTTGGAGACCGGGTGCGCGCCGGCATCGGCAAGCTTGCTGACGCCGTTCTTGTCCACGGCGAACATGATCGCCTTGCGCACGGCGAGGTCGTTCGTCGGCCAGAGGCTGGCATTGATCGGCGCAAAAATCCCCATCCCGCTGATCGGAACCGGAACGGCATTGAAGCGTCCACCCGCCTTCAGCGCATTCCAGAAGACGCCGGGCGTCTCCTGCATCATCACCGACTGTCCGCTCTGGAACTGATTGATGCGGGCCTGCGAGTTGGGAACGATGTCATAGGTGATCCGGGCGATGTCGGGCGGCCCGCTGTGGCCTGTCGCCGCCGGCCCCCATTTGTAGGCATCGTTGCGCTCCAGCACGAGGCTCTGGTTCGGGGTATAGCTGACGAACTTGAACGGTCCGGTACCGGTCGGGTGCAGTCCCAGGTCCTTGCCCCATTTCTTGATCGCCGTCGGCGACTGCATGCCAAGATACGGCTCGGTCAGGTGGGCGAGCAGTGGCGCATACGGAGCACTGCAGGTGAACTCGACGGTATACGGCCCGGTTGCCTTCGCGGTTTTGCAGGGGCCGAGCAGGCCCAGCGCCGACTTCGATTGCGTGGCGGGATTGGTGATGTAGTCGATATTCGCGACCACCGCGGCCGCGTTGAACGGCGTGCCATCGTGGAACGTGACGTCGTGGCGCAGCTGCAGCGTCAAGGTCCGGCCATCGGGTGACTGCGTCCAGGACGTAGCGAGGTCCGACGTCACCTTGAACTGCGGCGTCATCCACACGAGCGTGTTGAAGATATTGACGTCGAGCGGCCCGACATCGCGCGCGCCCGTCGTCGCGGGATTGAGCGAGTCCGGCGGTTCGGCCCAGCCGACCACGATGTTGGCGTTGCGGTTGATGGATGCCGCGGATGCGGGATGAGCAAGCAGCCCGATACCGCTTGCGGCCAGTAGCAGCGTGAGTGTTCGTTTCACGACCATTCCCCTTGTTTTCATTGCGTTTCGTTACCTTAGCGGCGTGTGTTCCGGCACGGTCTGCCTCTTCCAGAACGGCTTTCTATCGGCGGCTCAGCGTCGGATCCAGCTCGTCGCGCAAGCCATCCCCGATGAGATTGACGCCAACGACGAACAACGCAAGAAACATTCCCGGAAAAACAGTGATCCACCAGGCGATGGTGATGTAGTTCTGGCCGTCGCTCAGGATCGCTCCCCACTCCGGGGTTGGCGGCTGCACGCCGAGCCCGATGAAGCCGAGTGCCGCGATCCAGAGCGCGGCGATCCCCAGCCACGTGGTCGTCAGCACGATGATGCCGGGCGAGACGTTCGGCAGCACATGGCGCAGGATGATCCACCGCGAACTGGCCCCGAGCGTCGTTGCGGCATCGACATAGGGCAGGTGCCGAACCTCGACCGCGGCCCCCTCCACCAGACGCGCATAGACGGGAACGAGAATCGCGGCGATGGCGATGACGCCGTTGACGAGGCCGGGTCCCAGGATCGCGGAGACCGCCAGTGCCAGCAGGATCCCGGGGAAGGCCAGCAGGAGATCGACCATCCGCATGATCGCAAAACCGAGCGCGCCGCCGAAGAACCCGGCGATCAGCCCGATGGTGCTGCCGACCACCCCGCCCAGCACGACAACCCCCAGGCAGGCGAGCACCGTGGTGCGACCACCGACCACGACACGGGCGAACATGTCGCGGCCGAACTCGTCCGTCCCCATCAGGTGGGCCGCAGAGGGGGGCGCGAAGGTGGCAAGAGGATCCTGCGCGTCGGGGTTGAGATGCGCGAGCAGGGGCGCGGCGACGAGGATCAGCGTGATGATCAGGCAGATGCCCAGGCCGGCGGCGAAGCTGCGGTGGCGCAGGGCGCGGCGGAGAAAATCATGCGCCGGCGCCGCATGCGCGATCCCGTCCAACGCGTCGGACGGCGCAACCGGCATCGGGTCTGGCGTGGCCTGGGCGCTCATGCCTTCCTACCGTTGCGCTATTCGGGGGTCGAGCAGCGGGTAGGCGAGGTCCACCAGGAAGTTCGTCACCGCGTAAATGACGGCGATGATGAGCACGACAGCCTGCACCGTGAGATAGTCCTTCGATAGGATGGCCTGCACCAAAAGTCGGCCGATGCCCGGCCGCGAGAACACCGTCTCGACGACGATCGTCCCCGACAGGAGCTGGCCGATCTGCAGGCCGACGACGGTGACCACGGGCAGCAGCGCGTTGCGGAACACATGGCGCACGAGCACCTGCGCGCGCGTCGTCCCCTTGGCGCGCGCCGTGATGACGTGCTTCTGCGCCAGCGCCTGGGCCACGCTCGAGCGGATGAAGCGCGCATTGAACCCGGCGCTGCCGAGCGCGAGCGTGACCGCGGGCAGCACCAGTCCCTTGAGCGAGGTGCCGCCGACGACGCTGAACCAAGGCAACTTCACCGCGAAGGCCAGGATCAGCAACAGACCGAGCCAGAAACTCGGCATGGAAAGGCAGGTCAGCGCAAAGCCCATCGCGATCGTGTCGAGCGCGGTGTTGCGCCGCAGCGCGGCGGCAGCACCGATCCCCGCCCCCAGCAGCAGCGACAATCCGAGCGAGGCGATCGTCAGCTGAATGGTGGCCGGGAAGTTCGCGGCCAGCAGGGAGTCCACCGATTGCTGGTAGCCGAACGAATAGCCGAAGTTGCCATGCAGGATGTTGCCGATCCAGCGCAGATACTGCACATCGATGGGGCGATCGAGCCCGAGTTGCTGGTGCAGCCGCGCGACCAGCGTCGGGTCTCCCGCGTTGGTGCCGAGCAGCACGATGGCGGGATCACCCGGGATGAGCCGGATGATCAAAAAGACGACGACGCTGATCCCGAAGGTCAACGCCACGATCGCCGCAAAGCGCCGCGCCACGTATGCAAACATGGCTAGCCTTCCTGCCCCGGCGCCACGCGCCGGCACACCGCACAATGCACGGCACCGCCGCTGATGAGGCGCATCCTCTCGCCCCGTGGGAAGTATCGCGTCATGGCGACATGGTGGAGCGATCTGCTCTTCGCGGTCAACGGCACACGCCGACATGAATCGCCCGGTCCTGCATTTTCCCCTGGCCACCGTGCGAAAATGAATCGCGGCAGGCGCGCGCAGCTGAGCTATATCCCGCTCTGTCGGCATCGTAGGGACGGTACAACGGCCATGAGACACGAAGCGGCGCTGCGTTCTCTGCGGGGCATCGAAATTGCCTACCGGCTCGAGGGGCCGGCGGATGCGCCCGTCGTGGTG
>JAGWQN010000125.1 GCA_028869995.1 Rhodospirillales bacterium | reverse complement strand
CGCATCTTCCTCTCGGCGGCGGCCGGCATCGGCAACCCGGTGGTCTATGTCGGCTCCAGGACCGGCCGTGACGGCATCCACGGCGCCCCCCTGGCCCGCGCCGAGTTCGGCGCGGATGCCGAAGCGAAGCGCCCGACGGTGCAGGTCGGCGACCCGTTCGTCGAGAAGCTGCTGATCGAGGCGTGCCTGGAACTCATGGCGACGGATGCGATCGTCGCCATCCAGGACATGGGTGCGGCCGGCCTCACCTCCTCCTCCGTCGAGATGGCGGGCAAGGGCGGCGTCGGCATCGACCTCGACCTCGACCAGGTGCCGCAGCGCGAGACCGGCATGTCCGCCTACGAGATGATGCTGTCGGAGAGCCAGGAGCGCATGCTGATCGTGCTGCGCCCGGGCGCGGAGGAAATCACCCGCGCCATATTCGAGAAATGGGAGCTGGATTTCGCGGTGATCGGCCACCTGACCGACACCGGCCGCATCGTCGTGCGCCACCAGGGACGCGTGGAGGCGGAAATCCCGCTCGCGCCGCTCGCCGACCAGGCGCCGCTCTACCATCGCCCGACCGCGCCCTCTCCGGCGCCTAAGCCGGTCGGCGCGATCCCCGCCGCGAGGCTCGCGGACGATCTCGTGAAGCTGATCGGCTGCCCGGACCTCGCCTCCCGCGCCTGGGTCTGGGACCAGTACGACAGCACCGTGGGCGGCCAGACGGTG
The DNA here is from genome assembly GCA_028869995.1 of Rhodospirillales bacterium. GTDB lineage: Bacteria > Pseudomonadota > Alphaproteobacteria > Acetobacterales > Acetobacteraceae > JAJXXT01. Next base: position 18,705 of record JAGWQN010000125.1, on the reverse strand, counting down.
AAGCGGCCGGGGGCAGCGGATGCCGCCATCGTGAAGGTGGACGGGCACCGGCTGGCGCTGGCGCTGACCACGGACTGCACGCCCCGCTATGTCGCCGCGGACCCGGAGGCGGGTGCGGCGCAGGCCGTCGCCGAGGCCTGGCGCAACATCACCGCGACCGGCGCGCGCCCGCTCGCCATCACCGACAACATGAATTTCGGCAATCCGGAAAAGCCGGTGGTGATGGGCCAGTTCGCCGCCGCCGTCGCCGGCATCGCGAAGGCGTGCACCGCGCTCGACTTCCCGGTCGTCTCCGGCAACGTGAGCCTCTACAACGAGACCGAAGGCGTGCCGATCCTGCCCACCCCGGCGATCGGCGGCCTCGGTGTGCTCGATGACGCGGCACGCGCCGTCGGCCTGGTCGCCGGCCCCGGCCTGGACCTGGTGCTGCTCGGCGGCGATCCGTCGCATCTCGGCCAGAGCCTGTGGCTGCGCGAGATCGCGGGACAGGAAGCCGGTCCGCCGCCGCCGGTCGACCTCGCCGCCGAGCGCCGCCACGGCGACTTCGTGCGCGCGCGGATCGGCGCAGGCGAGGTGGCGGCCTGCCACGACCTCGCCGATGGCGGCCTGCTGGTCACCCTCGCGGAGATGCTGCTGGCCGGCAACACGGGCGCCGTGCTGGCCCCGGCACCGCCGACGGCGGGGTTCTGGTTCGGCGAGGACCAGGCCCGCTACGTCCTGGCGGTTGCGGACGGTGCCGCGCTGCTGGCCGCGGCAGAGGCTGCGGGAGTTCCCGCGCGCCTCCTGGGTCGCACCGGCGGCGAGGGTTTGACACTCCCGGATGGCGCAACCATATCGCTGTCCACGCTGCGTTCGGCGCACGAACGCTTCTTCCCCGCGCTGATGGAGACGTGACGTGGCGATGCCGGCAAGTGAGATCGAGGCTTTGATCAAGGCGGCGATTCCAGACGCGATCGTCTCCATCGAGGATCTCGCCGGCGACGGCGACCACTACGCGGCGAGCGTGGTGGCCGAATCCTTCCGCGGCCTCTCGCGCGTGCGCCAGCACCAGATCGTCTATGCCGCCCTGCGCGGGCGGATGGGCGGGGAACTGCATGCGCTGGCCCTGCAGACCTCGGCCCCCTGAGCCCTGGCGGCCAGCCCTGGCGACCCCCTGAGATCTGGCGGGCCGCGCTCCATCCCCTAGCCGGTCCGGCGGCACCGCTCCCGGAATTGATAACCGCCCCACGACCACGACGACCCTATCGCAACGCGAGGTAACCCATGTCCACGATCGAGGAACGCATCCAGTCCCAGGTCGCCGAGAACCCGGTGATGCTTTACATGAAGGGCACGGCGATGTTCCCGCAGTGCGGCTTTTCCGCCCGCGTGGTGCAGATCCTGTCGCATGTCGGCGTGCCGTTCGTCACCGCCAACGTGCTCGAGGACCCTGAACTGCGCGAGGGCATCAAGCAGTTCTCGAGCTGGCCGACGATCCCCCAGCTCTACGTCGCCGGCGAGTTCGTCGGTGGCTGCGACATCGTGACCGAGATGTTCCAGTCCGGCGAGCTTGCGACGCTGTTCTCCGAGAAGGGCATCAAGACCGAAGCCAAGGCCTGATCCCCGCGATCGGGTCCTGACCGCCTCCCCTGCGCCGCTGCGACCCCATTTCCTCGGGGTCGCAGCGCTCGCTATGCGGGATCAGGCGCTGCGCCGGGCCGGGCGCCGCCGTGTCGCCGTGCCGATCGCCGCCAGCAACATCAGGCCGGCGCCGAGCAGCGCGATCGATCCCGGTTCCGGCACCGCGGCGGCGACGCCGCTGCTGACATAATCGAGGGATTTCTTGCTGTCGGCGACGGCAACGCCGTAATCGGCGGTGCTCTTCCCCGGAAGGATCCCATTGCTCCACAGATCGGCCACCGCGCCGTTGGGGAGCTGGAACATCAGCCCGTAAATGTCGAGGAAGCCGCCGGAGAACGGATAGTCGCTGGCCGTCTGCACCGAGCCACCCGGCCAGAACAGGTTGTCGTAGGACAGGCTGGTGCCAAACGGCAGGCCTGACGCAACGGTGAACTTGCTGAAGTCGGCGGGCGCCAGCTTGTTGGTTACCTCAGGCGTGGCGTGGTTGATCGCCTCCAGGGCCGAGACCGCGGCATTGACGATGTTCAGCCCGTTATTGGTGTCGGTGAAGGTGCCCGAGATACCGGTGACCTCGAACGCGCCGGAATATGTGGTGTCGGTTGCGGTACCATACGTCAGCACCAGGGAGCCGCTGATGCCCGGGGCGCTGAAGGTGATCGGCACCGTGTTCGCGTGCGCGGAAGGTTCCCAGGCCAGGGCCAGCGCCAGGGCGCCTGCCGCCAGTGACGCGAGGGGCAGCGTTCTTGCCACAGTCGATCCTCCAGGATTGAGTTCGGCGGTAAGTCGGACAGGCTCGGCTGCCTGCCAGCCGCGAGCACGAGGTCAGCCTATCCACCAGGTAACCATCCGGCAAGAAGCGCGGCGCCGGCCGCGTCAGGCCTGCAACCCCGCCAAGGCCTGAGCTGCCGCGCGGGAGACCGCGGGATCGGCGGCCAGGGACTTGGCCTGTCCGAGCCACACCCGCGCCCGCGCGCCATCGCCGACCGCCGCTTCGTCCCGGCCCGCACGGAGATATAGCCTGGCCGCCTGCGCACGTTGCCCGGCCGCGAGCGCCGCATCGGCCGCGAGGCCCTCGCACCGCGCGAGACCGCGCGCATCCTCAAGCCGCGTCCGCAGCCTCGCCGAGGCGAGCGCCCAGTGCTGGGCCGAGGCCGCCTCGCCGCGAGCGAGGTCGAGCCGCGCCTTGAGCTCGGTCACATCGGCAACCGACAGCGGATCGTTGTGCCCGGCGAGAACGAGCGAGGCCGCGAGCAGACCCGCGGTGTCGTGGCGCGCATCGGCGATGAGCCCGAGCAGGAACCGCCCGCGCAGGGCCACCGCCTGGTCCGGCCCGGCGGCGACCTCGCGCGCCGCCGCCTCGGCGGCCGGCAGGTTGCCCTGGCGATAAAGCGCAGTGGCGACGACGAGGCCGAGCGTGGGCGGCGGCGTGCGTCCACCGAGTTCCGCCTGCAGCGCGCGTGCCTCGGCCAGCGCCTGGTCGGGCTTGTTGTCGGCCAGTTCCGCGATCGCGAGATCGGTGCCGGCGGTGGCGATCGCCGCGCCGTCGCCGTTGGCGCGGGCCCGCGCCAGCGCCGCGCGGTACTCGCGCGTCGCCTCCGCGGCATGCCCGGAGGCGAGCGCCTGGCGGCCATAGGCCTCGTTGGCGGCAATCCGTTGGTCGGCCGCACATCCGCTCAGCACCAGCAGCAGCGCCAGCACCCCGCCCGGCATCGCCGCGCCCGCGAATCGCATGCTCTTCTCCCCAACCGACCCGGGGAGATCGTATCAGCCCGCGGCCGATTCCCGGTCCAGCGCCACATCGCGCGAGGCGGCGGCCCGGGCTGCGATCAGGCGCTCGTAGACGCGAACATAGTCCTCGGCCATGCGCCGGCTGGTCCAGCGCTGCTCGAACCGCTCGCGCACGCGCGACCGGTCGAGCCGGTCGAGGCGCCCGCAGGCGGCGATCGCTTCCTCGACGTTGTCGACCACGTAGCCGGTGAGCCCGTCCTCCATCACCTCCGGCACCGAGCCGCGGCGGAAGGCGATGACGGGGCAGCCGCAGGCCATCGCCTCGATCATGACCAGGCCGAACGGCTCCGGCCAGTCGATCGCGAACAGCAGCGCCTTGGCGCCGGAGAGGAAGGCCGGCTTCTGCGCGTCGTTGATTTCGCCGATGAAGTCGACATTGGCTCCGGCCTCGCGGATCAGCGGCTCGACGCTGCGCTTGAAGTATTCGTCGTCGGCGCGGTCCACCTTGGCGGCGACCTTGAGCTGCACGCCGCAGGCGCTGGCGATGCGGATCGCGCGCTCGATCCCCTTTTCGGGCGAGATGCGGCCGAGGAAGGCGAAATACTCCTGCTGCGCCGGCACCGGGTGCAACAGCACCGGCGAGAGCCCGTGCAACACCGTCGCGACCCAGTTGAGATCGGGGATCGGCCGGCGCTGATTGTTCGAGATCGAAACCATCGGCGCGTCGGGAAACATGCGGTAGACAGCAGCGAATTCCTTGAGGTCGAGCCGCCCGTGCATGGTCGAGAGAAAGGGCACGGGCTGGCGCGAGAACAGCGCATTGGGAAAATAGTCGATGTGGAAATGCAGCACGTCGAACTGGTGCGCGCGGCGGAAGACGTATTCGAGCATCAGGTGGTAGGTCGCGACCCAGTCGCGGATCTCGGGATCGAGGCGCAGCGCCTGCGGCCATGGCGCGTCGAGCTTCGCAGTGGTGACGGAATCGCCGCTGGCGAACAGCGTCACCTCGTGGCCCATCGCCACCAGCTCCTCGGTCAGCGCCGAGACCACGCGCTCGGAGCCGCCATAGAGCTTCGGCGGCACGGCCTCGAAGAGGGGGGCGATCTGGGCGATGCGCATGGCTGGCTCCGTAACGGTTCGGCGCGCCGTTAGAGGCGGAATATGGCGAAAACCGGCCGGAAATCCCCGGCCCGAAATCCGCCGCATTGGGGTAGTGTGTGCGCCACCATGCCGCCAGACCCCTCTCTATCAAATCCGCTGACACGCTACCAGGACCGGCCGATCGCCTTCCTCGCCCGCTACGTGCGCCTGCACCGCGCCTCGCATGCGGTGATCATCGGCTTCGTGGTGCTGGCGGTGACCTTCGCCACCTCCTCGCAATACGCGCTGAAGGGGCTGATCGACGTCGTGGCGCGCGGACCGGCGGCCGCGGGCGATGCGATCTGGCAGCCGCTCGCGATCCTCTGCGCGCTGATCGCGGCCGACAATTTCTCCTGGCGCGTCTCCGGCTGGTTCGCTGCCCGCACCTTCACCCGCGTCACCGGGGATGTGCGCAGCGACCTCTTCCTCCACCTCGCCGGCCATGCCCCGGCCTATTTCGCGGACCGGCTGCCGGGCACGCTGGGCGGGCGCATCACGGCGACGGCGAACGCGATCTACCTCACCGAGAGCGCGCTGACGTGGAACGTCCTTCCGCCCTGCCTCGCGGTGGTGATCGCGATCCTGTTCCTCGGCACCGTGAACCTGCTCATGGCCGCGGTCCTGGCGGTGGTCGCGCTCGCCATGGCGCTGATCATCTTCGCCCTCGCCCGGCGCGGCACCCGCGTCCATCGGGCCTATGCCGAGGCCGCCTCGCATGTCGAGGGCGAGCTCGTGGACGTAATCGGCAACATGCACGTGGTGCGCGCGTTCGGCGCGACGCTGCGCGAGCACCGCCGGCTCGGCGAGGAGCTGCAGCAGGAGATGCAGGCGCGGACGCGCAGCCTCCTCTACCTCGAGAAGCTGCGGCTGCTGCACGCGGCGATGACGGCGGCGATCACCGCCGGCCTGCTGTTATGGGGCGTGATGATGTGGCGTGCCGGCACCGGCACCGCGGGCGACCTCGTGCTCATCACCTCCATGGGCTTCACCATCCTGCACGGTACGCGCGACCTTGCCGTCGCCCTGGTGGATCTGACGCAGAACGTCGCCCGGCTGGAGGAGGCGGTAACGGCGGTCTGCACCCCGCACGCGCTGGCCGATGCCGCAACCGCCGCGCCGCTGGCGACCCAGGGCGGGCGCGTCGAGTTCGCAGGCGTCCGTTTTGCCTATCCCGGCCGCGAGCCGATCCTCGACGGGCTCGACCTGACGATCGCGGCCGGCCAGCGCGTGGGCCTGGTCGGCGCCTCGGGGGCCGGCAAGTCGACGGTGATCGCCCTCCTGCAGCGCTTCTACGACATCGAGGACGGCAGCATCCGCATCGACGGGCAGGACCTGCGCGCGATCACCCAGGCGAGCCTGCGCGCGCAGATCGCGGTGGTGCCGCAGGACATTTCGCTGTTCCACCGCAGCGTGCGCGAGAACATTCGCTATGCGCGCCCCGAGGCGAGCGAGGCGGAGGTGCTCGCCGCTGCCGAGGCGGCGCGCTGCCGCGACTTCATCGAGGCGCTGCCCGATGGCTTCGATACCGTCGTGGGCGACCGCGGCACCAAGCTCTCCGGCGGCCAGCGCCAGCGGATCGCGATCGCCCGGGCGCTGCTCAAGGACGCGCCGATCCTGCTGCTCGATGAGGCGACCTCCGCACTCGACAGCGAGAGCGAGCAGGCGATCCAGGCGGCGCTCGACGTGCTCATGCAGGGCCGCACGGTCATTGCGATCGCGCATCGTCTCTCGACGCTCGCTCGGTTCGATCGCATCGTGGTAATGCAGGCCGGGCGCGTCGTGGACGACGGCCCGCCCGGCGTGCTCGCCGAGCGCCCGGGCCCCTACCGCGAGCTGCTGCGGCGCCAGGGCCTGCTCGAGGACGCGCAGGCCTGAACCGGCGCCAGCCGCAGACGCCCGCGCCTAATACCCTTCGTCGAGCGTCAGATGCGGGAACGCGGCGTGCACGCCGGGCGCGACCACGGGCGGCGCCGCGTGCACATGCGCGGGTGTCAGCCCGGCCAGGGAGGTGACGCCGAGCAGCGCCATGGTGCGCTCGATCTCGTCCTCGAGGATCTCGAGCACGCGCACCACCCCCTCCGGCCCCGCCGCCGCCAGCCCATAGAGATAGAGTCGGCCGAGGCAGACCGTATCCGCCCCGAGCGCCAGCGCCTTAACGATGTCCGTACCGCGCGAGAAGCCGCCATCGATCAGCACGCGGGCGCGCCCGCCGACGGCCTCGACGACCTCGCCCAGGACGTCGAGCGCGCCGCGCCCGTGGTCGAGCTGCCTGCCGCCGTGGTTGGAGACGTAGACGCCCTCGATCCCCATCTCGCAGGCGCGCGCGGCATCCTCGGCCGTCGCGATGCCCTTGATGATCAGTTTCATTGGCTGCCGCGCGCGCACCCGCTCGAGCGTCGCCCAGTCGAGCCCGGCCTGATACTCCATGCCGGCCAGGCGCGCATGCCACGGCTTGGCCCAGCGCTTGGCGATGTCGCGCTCGCGCCGTGACAGCACAGCGGTATCGACGGTGATGCAGAACGCGTCGTAGCCGGCATCCTCGGCGCGCTTCATGTGGTCGACGATGAAGTCGTCGTCGCCGCGCACATAGAGCTGGAACACCTTGGGCCCCTCGCCTGCCTTCGCCGCCGCCTCGAGCCCGGGGTCGGACACCGATGAGAGAAACATCGGCACGTTGAACGCCCCGGCCCCCCGCGCGACCGCCGAACCGCCATCGGGGTGGAAGCTCTGCAGCGAGCCGACCGGCGCCAGCGCCACCGGCAGGCGTATGGCGCGGCCGAAGAACCTGGCGCCGGCATCGACCTCGCGCACATCCACCAGCACGCGCGGGCGGAATGCGAGGCTGTCGATCGCCAGGCGGTTGCGCTTGAGCGTTGTCTCGCTCTCCACGCCGCCGATCAGATAGTCCCAGGAGAACTGGTTGAGGTGCAGACGCGCCGCCTTGACGATCTCGTGCAGGTTCAGGAATTCGTCGGCGGCGTTGGCGCGCATGGCTTCCTCCCGTTGCTCACGCGACTGTGGCGCCGGACCCGGCCGGCGGCAAGCGCGTCAGTGCGCGCCGAACCCCGCCAGCAGCGCCACGGCCGCGCCCGCCAGCGCGCCGACGATGGTGCCGTTCATGCGGATGTATTGCAGGTCCTTGCCGACCCGCAGCTCCAGCCGCGCGGTCAGCGTCGCCGTGTCCCAGCCATTGACGACGCCCTCGACAAAGCGCGCGATCTCGCCGCGCCCGGCCGGCATCAGCCGCGCCGCCAGGGCGCGGACCGCCTCGCGCAGCCGCTCGCCCGCGCGGGGGTCCTCTCGCAGGATCTGGCCAAGATTGGCGAGCGTCGCATCGACCGCCGCGACGGTCCGCCCGCTCGGCCGCGCCGCGTCCTGTTCGAGGGCCAGCCGCACCCGGCTCCAGATGTCCCAAAGCCAGGCCCGCACCGTCTCGTGCGCCACCACCCGGCGCAGCGCCACGCCGATCTCCGCGGCCCGTGCCGGCTCCTCCTCGATGCGGGCGATCTCGCGGCGCATCCACTCGTCGAAGGCCGCGCGAAGCTCGCTGCCGTCCGGCTCCATGCGCTCGAGCTCGGTGTTGATCTGGGCGATCACCCGCTTGGCGACCGAAGCGCCGACCGCCCAGCCGACCAGTCGGCCGCCCTGTTCGCGCACCCGCTCTTCGATCGCCTGCTGCAACGCCGCCTCGCGCGCGGCCAGCAGGTTCTTGAGCTGCAGGAGGAGGAAACCGAACACCTCCTGGTGGCGCCCGCCCTCGACGAGGTGGCGCAGCGCGCGCCCGACGATGCGCCCGCCGCCCGGCCCACCCACCAGCCGCGGCACCAGCCGCACGACCAGCCGGCGCGCCCGCCCGTCCTCGATGGCGCCGAGCAGGCGGGGCAGCATCCCTGCCAGCGCCTCCGCCGCCGGCCGGCGCGCCTCGGCGTCGGCAAGAAAGCCGGCGAGGATCGAGGCGACGTCGAGCCGGCCCAGCGCCGCCGAAAGCTCCGCCTCGGTGAAGACATGACCGGCGATGAAACGGCCGAACGCGGCTCCAATGCGCGCCTGCTGCGCCGGGATGATCGCGGTGTGGGGGATCGGCAGGCCGAGCGGATGGCGGAACAGCGCCGTAACGGCGAACCAATCCGCAAGCCCGCCGACCAGCCCCGCCGTCGAGGCGGCGAGCAGCAGCGGCGGCAATCGCCAGACATGTCCGGCCGCCGTCAGCGCCGCCATCAGCAGCAGCAGCAGGTGCGCGAGCCGCCGGTGACGGGCGAGCGTGCGCCGCGCCTCTCGGTCCGGGTCCGCCGGCGTCTGTTGCACTGCACAAACCTCCTCGTCCATGCTTCTCTCATGGCGCTCGCGGACGCGGCAACCACCTCCACGGAAAATCCGCAGCCGGTCGAGACCATCGCCGTGGCGCGCCTGGACGTGGCAGGCTTCCTCGCCGCGCTCTTTCCCGCCTCGCCCGACGCCGGTGCCGCGGAGCAGACGATCCTGTTCCGCCCGATGGGAGCGTTGTTCGGGCTGCCGCGTGACATCACCGTGGCGGTGACCCGCGAGGTGGGCGCGTTCGGCTAGACCCCGGCGCCAAAGCCCCGCACAATCGCCCCGGGAGGGTAAGTATGGCCACGTTCGTCCTGTTGCATGGAGCGTTCCACGGCGCCTGGTGCTGGCGCGACGTCGCGGCCCGGTTGCGCGCGGCTGGACACGAGGTCACCACGCCGACTCAGACCGGGCTTGGCGAACGGCGTCACCTGCTGAGCGGCAGCATCACCCTCGAGACGTTCGTCGAGGACCTGGTGCAGCATCTGCAGAACGAGGACATCACGGGCGCGGTGCTGGTCGGCCACAGCTTCGCCGGCCACGCCATCACCGGAGCCGCAGACCGCGTGCCCTCGCGTATCCGCCACCTGGTCTATCTCGATGCGGCCCTCCTCGAGCACGGCGAGACCCCGTTCGATCGCAGCCTGCCCGAGACCGCGGCCGAGCGCGAGCGCGAGGCCCTCGGCTTTGGCGGCTTCGCCATTCCGCCGCCGCCGCCCGCCGCCTTCGGCATCCCGCCGGGGCCGCTTGCCGAGCAGGTCGCGAGCCGGCTGTGCCCGCACCCGCTGCGCACGTTTCAGACGCCGTTGATGCTTCGCAACGAACCCGGGAACGGCCTACCCTCGACCTATGTCTGCTGCACCGCGCCGCTCTACGCCAACCTCGCCTCCTCGCGCGAGCGCGCGCGCAGCCGGCCGGGCATGGCCTGGCGGGAGCTCGCGACCGGCCACGACGCGATGCTGACGGCCCCCGCAGCGACGGCCACCCTTCTCATGGAGCTTGCCCGATGAGCCGCATCCTCAACGTCGCCATCGCCCAGCTCGGGCCGATCGCCCGCGAGGAGAGCCGCCAGGCCGTCGTCGCGCGGCTGTTGGCGATGATGCGCGAGGCCGCCTCGATGCGTGCCGATCTCGTCGTCTACCCGGAGGCGGCGCTGACCGCCTTCTTCCCCCACTGGGTCGTGGAGGACGAGGCGGAACTCGACGCGTATTTCGAAAAGGAAATGCCGGGTCCGGCGACCCGTCCGCTGTTCGAGGAGGCGGCGCGGCTCGGCATCGGCTTTCACCTCGGCTATGCCGAACTCGATACCAGCGGCGGACGCAAGCGCCGCTTCAACACCGCGATCCTGGTGGGCAAGGACGGTGCAATCATCGGCAAGTATCGCAAGATCCACCTGCCGGGCTATGCCGTCCCGCGTCCGCAACAGAAATTCCAGAACCTGGAGAAGCGCTACTTCGAGGTCGGCGACCTCGGCTTCGGCGTCTGGGAGGCGATGGGCGGACGGCTCGGGATGATGATCTGCAACGACCGTCGCTGGCCCGAGGCCTACCGCGTCATGGGGCTGCAGGGCGTCGAGCTGATTATGCTCGGCTACAACACGCCGGCCTCCGTCCCGGCGATGCCGGAGACGGACCATCTGCAAAACTACCACAACCGGCTGGTGATGTCGGCAGGCGCCTACCAGAACGGCACCTTCGTGGCCGGTGTCGCCAAGGCCGGCATCGAGGAAGGTGTCGATCAGATCGGCCAGAGCTGCGTGATTGCGCCCTCGGGCGAGATCGTGGTGCAGTGCTCGGGCCTCGGCGACGAGGTTCAGGTGGCGCGCTGCGACCTCGACCTGTGCACCAGCTACAAGCAGGATATCTTCAACTTCGCCGCCCATCGCCGCCCCGAGCACTACGGCCTGATCGTCGAGCGCACCGGCGTGGGACCCGTTCTGGGAACGAAACCATGAATTTCCCCACGAGCCTCGTCCCGGTCCTGCCGACCGATGGCGCGGCGGCGGCGCTGGCCGGGCGCGTCTGGCGGCCCGACGCCGAGGGACCCTCGGTCGTCGCGATCCGCGGCGGCGAGGTGATCGATATCTCGGCAGGCTTCCCCACCATGCGGGACCTCTGCGAGGCGCCGGACCCCGCCGCGGCGCTGCGGGCCGCCCACGGCGAGGCGCTCGGCCCGCTCGAGGCGATCCTCGCCAACACCCCGCCCGACCAGCGTGACCGCGCGCGCCCCTGGCTGCTCGCGCCATGCGACCTGCAGGCGATCAAGGCCGCGGGCGTCACCTTCCCCGTTTCGATGCTGGAACGTGTCATCGAGGAGCGCGCCAAAGGCGACCTCACCGCCGCCGCCGCCCTGCGCGCCGAGGTGCATGCGACGATCGGCGATGACCTCACGCGCCTCAAGCCGGGCTCGCGCGAGGCAATCAACCTCAAGCAGGTGCTCATCGCGCGCGGCGCCTGGAGCCAGTACCTGGAGGTCGGCATCGGCCCGGACGCCGAGATCTTCACCAAGGCGCCACCGATGGCCGCGGTCGGCACCGGGATGGATGCCGGCCTGCATCCTTCGTCATCCTGGAACAATCCGGAGCCGGAGGTTGTTCTCGTCGTTGCGGCCAGCGGGCGCATCGTCGGCGCCAGCCTCGGCAACGACGTCAACCTGCGAGACATCGAGGGGCGCTCCGCCCTGCTGCTCGGCCGGGCCAAGGACAACAACGCCTCCGCCGCGATCGGCCCGTTCATCCGTTTTCTCGATACGGGTTTCACCCTCGACGACATCCGCTCGACGGTGGTGACGCTCTCGGTCGCGGGCGAAGACGGCTTCCGTCTCGAGGGATCGTCCTCGATGGCGCGGATCGCGCGCGACCCCGTCGACCTCGCCGGGCAGATGCTCAACGCGCATCACCACTACCCCGACGGCGCGCTGCTCTACTGCGGCACCATGTTCGCCCCGGTCGAGGACCGCGACGTGCCGGGCCAGGGCTTCACGCACCATGCCGGCGATATCGTCACCGTCGCTGCCGCGCGCCTGGGCCGCCTGGTCAACCGGATGCGCCGCACCGATGAATGCGAACCGCACACATTCGGCACCGGCGCCCTGATGCGCAACCTGGCGAGGCGCGGCCTGCTCACGCGGCGGGAGGCATGATCCCGCTACACCTCTACCTCGGCTTCATCCTCGCCAACGCGATCCTGATGCTGATCCCCGGCCCCAACGTCGCCTTCATCACCGCCAACTCCGTCGCCTACGGAACACGTTACGGCCTGCTAACAGTAGCCGGGACCACGACGGGCGCCGGCGCGCAGCTCGCGCTGGCGGTGATCGGCATGAGCGCCGCCCTGGCCGCGGTCAGCCAGCTGATGACGATCGTCCACTGGGGCGGCATCGCTTATCTGATCTTCCTCGGCTGGCGCCAGTTCCGCGCCGCCCCGGTCGATCTCACCCGCATCCAGGCTCAGCCCAGGTCGGGCCACGGGATCTATGCCCGCGCCGTGCTGGTCGCCATCAGCAACCCCAAGACGCTTCTGTTCTTCGGCGTGCTGCTGCCGCAATTCATCGACCCCCATCGCCCCGCTGGCCCGCAGCTCGCGATCCTCGCCGCGACGCTGCTGGTGATGGCGATCCTGCTCGACGGCGCCTGGGCGGTCGCGGCGGGGCGGGCGCGCGCCCTGCTCGTCCGCCACGGTCGGCTGCGCAACCGTCTCTCCGGCGGGCTGCTGATGACCGCGGGCATCGGCCTCGCGCTCGCGCAGCGCAGCCGCTGATGCGCCTGTCCGTCCTCGATCAATCGACCATCGTCGCCGGCACCCCGCCCGACGCCGCGATCCGCGAAAGCCTGGCGCTCGCGCGCCACGCGGAGGCACTGGGCTATGCACGCTACTGGGTGGCCGAGCATCACGCCTCGCTTTCCCAGGCGGGCACCGCACCGGAGATCCTGATCGCCGCCATCGCTGCGACGACGAGCCGCATCCGCGTGGGCTCGGCCGGGGTCATGCTGCCGCACTACTCGGCGCTCAAGGTCGCCGAGCAGTTCCGCGTGCTCGAGGCAATCGCGCCGGGGCGCATCGATCTCGGGCTCGGCCGGGCGCCCGGCTCGGACCGGCGCACCTCCTATGCGCTCAACCCCAACGCCGATACGGCAGCGGAACATTTTCCGGGACAGGTGCGCGACCTGCTCGCCTGGCTCGCCGGCGAGGCGCTGGTGGAGGGGCATCCGTTCCGCTCCGTCCTCGCCCAGCCGCAGGGGCCGACGCAGCCGGAGGTGTGGATGCTCGGCTCCTCCGATTACGGCGCCCAGGTCGCGGCCCATTTCGGCCTGCCCTACTGTTTCGCGCATTTTATCACCGACGGCGCCGGCTGCGCTCAGGCGATCAGCCTCTACCGCGATCTCTACAAGCCCTCCGCGCGATGGCCACGGCCGGTGGCGGCGGCCTGCGTCTGGGCCTGCGCCGCGACGAGCGAGGCCGAGGCGGAGCGGCTGTTCGCGAGCCGCGCGCTATGGCGGCTCGGGCGTGACCGAGGCATCTATGCGCCGCTGCCCACCGTCGCCGAGGCGCTCGCGCACACCTATTCCGATGCGGAGCGCAGCCGCGTCGAGGCCTTGCGCCGCCAGGCCATTCTCGGCACCGGCGACGCGGTGGTTCAGCAACTGCGTGACCTCGCGGTGAGCCTTGGCATCGAGGAGATCGCGATCCTGACGACGGTCGCCGAGCCCGAGGCGCGGCGGCAGAGCTACGCGCTGATCGCCGCAGCCGCGGGACTTACGCCCAGCCGCCCGGCCGCCTGACGCCGCGCCCCGCCTGCCAGAGGCGAAACCGCAGCAGGCCCCAGCCGACCAGGGCCGCGACGGCAGCCACCGGGATGAGAAACAACGCCAGCCAGAAAGCGAGCAGCGCGAAGGCCGCCGCCCCCGCGAGGACCGCGACCGCGATCGCCCAGAACATGATCCGGCTCGACAACGAGGCCCGACGCAGGGAGCCGTCCTCGTCGAACTCGATGGTCCTGCCGTCACGCGCCAAAAACACATGCATGGGCGGGATCTGGTCCGGGCGTGAACCGGGATCAATGGGATCGTTCATGAAGTCGCCTCCACCTCGGGCGCCACCAGCAGCGTCATCCCGTCCACGGCAATCACCGTGAGCCGTGCATCCGGCGGCGCCTCGCCCGCAAGCAGCCGCGCCGGCCAGTCGCTGTCGCCGACACGCACCCTGCCCTCGCGCCCCTCGAATGCCAGCGCCCGCGCCCGCCTGCCGACCAGGCCCGCGGCCTGCGTGTTGACATCGGGTACCGGATGCCGCCGCCGTCGCAGGCCGATGCCGAGCGCCACCGCGATCACCGCGGCAAAGGCGAAGACGCTGGCCTCGCCCGCGAAGCCCAGCGGCACGGCCAGCGTGATCGCCCCGGTGGCAAGCCCAGCCACGCCGAGCCAGATCAGGAAGCCGCCGGGGTGCAGCACCTCGAGCGCCATCAGCACGAGCCCAGCCCCGATCCAGATCAGCCCCGGGTCGATCATGCCTGCCCGCCTCCGCCCGCCTTGAGCAGCTCCAGCGCCTGGGCCATGCCACCCGCGAACGCCGCCGCCTCCATCGGCACCACGACGAGGCGCGAGCCATCGGCGGCCGCGATGCGCCCGAACGCCTGCACATAGCCCTGGGCGATGAAATAGGAGAGCGCCGCCTGGCCGCCACTGCCCGCCGCCTCGGCAACGAAGCGTGTTGCCGCCGCCTCCGCCGCCGCCAGCCGCTCGCGTGCGGTGGCATCGCGCTCGGCGGCGAGCTGGCGGCCCTCGGCGGCGAGCACCAGGGACTGCTTCTCGCCCTCCGCGCGCTTGATCGCGGCCTCGCGCTCGCCATCGGCCTTGGCGACGGTGGCACGCCGCTCACGCTCGGCGGTCATCTGCAGGTTCATCGCCAGGATCAGGTTCTGCGGCGGCTCGATCCGGCGCAGCTCCACGCGGCTCACCTTGACCCCCCATGGCGAGGTCGCGCCGTCGAGGATGCCCAGCAGATGCGTGTTGATCCGCTCGCGCGACGACAGCGCCGCGTCCAGCTCGAGCTCGCCGACGATGGCGCGGATGTTGGTCATCGCCAGGGTCGACAGCGCCTGCGGCAGGTTCGCGACCTGGTAGGCCGCCTTCGCCGCCTCCATCACCCGGTAGTAGATGACGCCGTCCACCGCGACGGTCGCGTTGTCCTTGGTGATGACGGACTGCTCAGGGATGTCGAGCACCTGCTCCTGCACGTTCAACCGCCGCCCGACCCGGTCGACATAAGGCACGATGACATTGAGCCCGGGATGCATCTCCCGGGTGAAGGCGCCGAAGCGCTCGACCGTCCACACCTGGCCCTGCGGCACCGTCTTGGCGCCGGCGAAGATCGAGACGACGACCAGCACCATCACCAACACGAAGATGATCTCGACCGCACCCATTCGCTTGCTTCCCCGTTTGGCGTCGCGAATCCTAGCACATCGCCGCGCCGGCGGAACGGCGCCGCTCAGAGGTGGCGGCCCCGCTCCACGATCTCCAGCGCGTCGTCGTGCCAGCTGATGCCGAGCGCCTCGGTGCGGGCGAGGCGGCGCAGCGCCATCTCGCGGCGGAGCCTTCAGGCGCGGCGGTGCGCGCGCCGCCGCCTCCACAACCGCCGGCCAGCGCCGCGTTCGGGCAGTGGCTCGTCGAGCGGCGGGCCACCCTTGTGGCCGACGATCACAGCGAGATTGTCCATGGCCAATCTGTTTACTATGATGGACACATGTCGCACATGCAAGAACAAGCCGACAGCAGCTTCGCCGAATCGGCCCTCGCCGAACGCCTCCGGCGCGAACGCGAGGAACGCGGCTGGTCCCTCGCCGACCTCGCCAGCCGCGCCGGCGTCTCGCGCGCCATGATCAGCCGTATCGAGCGCGCCGAGGCCAGCCCGACGGCCGTGCTGCTCGCCCGCCTCGCCGCCGCCTTCGGCCTCTCCCTCTCTGCCCTGCTCGCCCGCGTCGAAGCGGATTCGCAGGGGCCGCAGCGCGTACGCCGGCGCGCCGAGCAGCCGCTGTGGCGCGACCCGCAGACGGGCTACATCCGCCGCGCCGTCTCCCCCGAAGGCACGCCGGAACTGACCCATGTCGAGCTGCCGCCCGGCGCGCGCGTCGCCTATCCCGCCGCCGCCTGCCTCGACGTCCGCGGCCAGTGCCTGTGGGTGCTGGCCGGGCGGCTCGATTTCAGCGAGGGCGAGCAGATGTATCGCCTCGATTCCGGGGACTGCATCGCCCTCGGCCATCCCGCCGATCGCGTCTATGCCAACGCCTCGGAACAGGTTTCCTGCCACTATCTGCTCGCGGTCGTCCGCGCCTAGCCTGCGCGAGCAGCGCGCGCTGTCAGAGTGCCTCCGCCGCCGCCGGCAAGTCGGCGAGACGCGCCATCATGGCGATCGTCTGCGCCGGGGGCAGCGCACAGCGCAGCGCGATCGCGATGACGACCAGGCTCCAGATCACGGTGAGCCCGACAGCGGCCCAGAAGCCGAGCCAGCCAAGCCCGCCACCGACATCCGACAGCGCCGAGATCACCCACATGCCGCCAAACCAGGGCAGCAGCCAGGCGATTTCCCGCCAGCCAAACGCCGCCGCCGGCCGCCGCGCGACCAGATGGTACCA
Organism: Rhodospirillales bacterium; assembly: GCA_028869995.1. Taxonomy (GTDB): domain Bacteria; phylum Pseudomonadota; class Alphaproteobacteria; order Acetobacterales; family Acetobacteraceae; genus JAJXXT01. The sequence continues at coordinate 2,277 of JAGWQN010000125.1, read as the reverse complement.
GGCCGCGTAAGCGAGGAAGCCGGCCAGCACGATCCCCATCAGGACCGAGTTGGTGGCAAAGCCGGTCCACAGCATGATGAGATTGCTGCATGCAAACGCCGCCGGGGCGATGATCTGTGCTGCCGGCAGGCGGAAATGCCGTGCCGCCTCCGGCACGTTCCGGCGCAGCACGAGCAGGGTCACCGGCCCGAGCCCATAGGTCAGCACGGTGATCGAGGTGATGTAGTTCACCAGCAGCTGCCAGGCCGGAAAGGGCAGCAGGAACACGACGCCGACGCCTCCCATGATGAGCACGGCACGGGCCGGAACCCGCGCGCGGTTGAGCCCGGTCAGCCACGCCGGCCCGGCGCGGGTGTCGCCGATCGCATAGAGGACACGCGCGCCGGTGGTGACGTTCAGCAGCCCTGTGCCGCCCGGCGAGACATAGGCGTCGACATAGAGGATGAAGGCGAGCCAGGACATGCCGAGCATGGCGGCGAGGCCCGCGAAAGGCCCGGTCGCGCCGCTGTAGTTAAGCCTTGCCCAGCCATGGGCGAGGTCGGCCGGGCGCAGCGCGGCGAGGAAGCCGATCTGCAGCAGCACATAGACCATGGCACCCAGGATCACTGAACCGATGACAGCCAGCGGGACATTGCGCCGCGGATGGGCGGTCTCGCCGGCGAGGTCGATCGCGGCGCGGAAGCCGAGAAAGCTGAAAACGATGCCCGCTCCGGGCAGGGCAAGAAAGATGCCGGTGGCCGGCACACCGCCGGGAAGGGGGCCGGGCGCGGTCCGTTGGTGCAGCGTGGCGAGGACCAGCGCCAGCGCCGTCACCACGGGAACCGCGATTTTCCAGGCGGTGATCGCCGCGTTGAGCTCGAGGACCAGGCGCACCGCGAGCAGGTTGACCGCCGTCATCACCAGCAGCAGCAGCACGCAGACGGCGAAGCCGGCGGCGCTCAGCACGCCGCCATGCTGGGCCGACACCAGACCTGGAAGGTAGTTGTTCGCATAGGTGACGACCGCCTCCGCCTCCACGGCCGAGACGGGAACGTAGGCGAGGAACAGCATCCAGCCCCAGATCCGGCCCAGCCCTTCGCCGTGGCTCGCGTGGCTCATGTGTACCAGCGCCCCGCTCTTGGGGAACAAGGCGCCGAGCTCCGCGAAGCAGAGGGCGATCAGCATGACGATGACGGCCCCGGCGACCCAGCTCCACACCGCGAGCGGCCCTGCGATCCTTGCCGCGTGGAAAGCGCCGAACAGCCAGCCGGAGCCGATCATGCTGGTCGTGCTGGCGAACAGCAGGCCGGTCACCGTTGCGTCGCGGCGCAGGGACGGGGCGGCAGCGGCCTGAGCCGGGGAACCTGGCATCACCTCACCTCCGATCGGCGCGCACAATGAGGCCGACGCCCCTTTGAGCCGACGCTACAGCGGGGCGGCCGACACCGCATCAGTCGCGGGAAAGAGGCGGAAGTCAATGATTTTCCGGCAAATTGGCGCGCAAGAGCAACGCGCTGCGCTGAGCTCGGCCTCAGCCGGCGCCGAGCGCCGCCTCGGCCGTACGCACGGCCGTCATCGCAAAGGCGGCGCGACCGACCACCTGGCCGCCGACGCAGGCGAGCCAGTCCTCACCGCCGGGCGGCCGCGGACGCAACTCGATCAGCCGCGCCTCGTCGTCGAGCGCGACCGCCGGATAGACGCGCCAGCCCTCGCTGACCGGGCCCAGAAGACGAACGACGCGGGCGATGGGATCGCCCGCGTCGTCCAGTCCAACCCATTCCATCGTCCCCGTATCCGGGGCCGAACGCCCGCGCCGCCAGTGCAGGCGCGGCGCCTCCATCCTAGGCCCGCACCCCGGCGGCGAACCGCCCCGTCTTCGCGTGGAAGGCGATCGTGCGGGCCGTGCCGAAGCGCCGGACGCAGGCCGCCCCTGTCATGCGCTCTTGGCCATGATCTCGTCCGCGATGTTCCGCGGCACCGGATCGTAATGATGGAACTGCATGGTGAACGAGGCCCGCCCCTTCGTCATGCTCCGCAGATCGGAAATGTAGCCGAACATCTCCTTGAGGGGAACATGCGCGCGCACCATGACGGTCGAGCCGCTGCTCTCCTGCGTCTGGATCATGCCGCGGCGGCGGTTGAGGTCGCCCACCACGTCGCCGACATGGTCGTTCGGCGTCGTCACCTCGACGTCCATGATCGGCTCCAGGATGATGGGCGCGGCCTTCTTCATGCCCTCGCGGAAGCACGCCTTGGCGGCGATCTCGAACGCCAGCGCCGAGGAGTCGACGTCGTGGT
>JAGWQN010000124.1 GCA_028869995.1 Rhodospirillales bacterium | reverse complement strand
GGCCGCAAGGGCGCGGAGGCGATGGCGGCCAACCGCGCGGCGCTGGCACTCGGCGCCGGAGCGGACCTGCCGACGCTGGCGCGCAGCCTCGCCCCCGCGGGCGAGCGGCAGCCGCGCTGGACGCTGAGCGGCAACCAGGCGGCGGGGCTCGGCGTGCTGGCCGGGGGCGTGCGCTTCGTCGCCGCCTACCCGATCACCCCGGCGACCGAGGTGCTGGAATGGCTGGCCCCCGCGCTCGCCGAGACCGGCGGCGTGCTGGTGCAGGCCGAGGACGAGCTGGCCGCGATCAACATGACGATCGGCGCCGCGTTCGGCGGCGTGCCGGCGATGACGGCGACCTCCGGCCCCGGCCTCGCGCTGATGACCGAGGCGCTGGGGCTTGCCGTCGCCTCGGAGACGCCGCTCGTCGTCGTCGATGTCATGCGCGGCGGGCCTTCGACCGGAATCCCGACGAAATCGGAACAATCCGACCTCGACATCGCGCTGCACGGGATGCACGGCGACGCGCCGCACCTGGTGCTGGCGCCGAACGGAATCGGCGACTGCCGGCGGGCGGGCGAGTGGGCCGTGGGCCTCGCGGAGACGCTGCAGACACCGGCGCTGCTGCTGTCGGACCAGGCGATGGGCCAGTCGCGCGCGATCCTGCCGCCGCCGCTGCCCGCGCCGCGCACGCCCGGCCGCCGGGTCGCGGCGGCGGGCGAGGCGGCCTACCGGCGCTACCGTCTCACCGAGGACGGGATCTCGGCCATGGCCCGCCCGGGCGTGGCGGGCGGAGCCTATGTCGCCGACGGGCTCGAGCACACCGAGCTGGGCGCACCCTCGGCGGCGGCGCGCGACCATGCGGCGCAGCTCGAGAAGCGAGCGCGCAAGCTGGAACATTTCGATGTCGGCTCGTACTGGGCCGATGCGGAGGGCGAGGGCAGGATCGCGATCCTCACCTGGGGCTCGCCCACCGCCGCCGCGCGCGAGGCGGCCGAGCGCGCGCGCGCCGCGGGCATGGCGGTGCGTGTCGTCTCGCTGCGGCTGTTGCTGCCGGCCCAGCCGCAGCGCCTCGCCGCCCTGCTCGCGGGCGTCGACCGGGTGCTGGTGGTCGAGCAGAGCCATGGCCGGCAGTTCCATCGCTATCTGCGCGCCTACTACGATCTGCCGCCGCAGGTCTCGGTGTTTGCCCGGCCGGGCCCGCTGCCGATCCGCCCGGGCGAGATCCTCGAACGGCTCGGCGACTGGGGGGACGTGTCATGAACGCGATCACGGCGCAGGACTATAAATCCGACCTCAAGCCGATCTGGTGCCCGGGCTGCGGGGACTATGCGGTGCTGGCGGCGCTGGCCAAGGCGCTGGCCGAGCTCGGCCGGCCGCGCGAGGAGATCGCGCTGGTCTCGGGCATCGGCTGCTCCTCGCGGCTGCCCGCCTATACCAGCGTCTATGGGTTTCATGGCGTGCATGGCCGCGCGCTGGCGCTGGCGACCGGGCTCAAGATCGCGCGGCCGGAGCTCACCGTGCTCGCGGCTGGCGGCGACGGCGACGGGCTGTCGATCGGCGGCAACCATTTCCTCCACGCCTGCCGGCGCAACGTGGACATCACCTACCTGCTGATGGACAACGAGGTCTATGGCATGACCAAGGGCCAGGCCTCGCCGACCACCGCGCCCGATTGGTGCGCAAGCAAACTGACACCGCAGGGGTCCGGCGTGTCGCCGGTGATGCCGCTGCACCTCGCGCTCGCGGCGGGTGCCAATTTCTTCGCCCGCGGCTTCGCCGGAAGCCCGAGCGAACTCGCGCGCCTGATCCTGGCGGGCATCCGCCATCCCGGCTTCTCGGTGGTGCACATCCTCAGCCCCTGCGTCACCTTCCGCCCCGAGCAGCGCGGGTGGAAGCAGGCGGTGCACGCCGAGAGCGACGGACCTGAGAGCGAGCCGGCGGCGGCCCTCGCGCGCTTTGCCGGCGAGGACGGGTTTGCGACCGGCGTGCTGTTCGCCGGCACGCGCCCGGCCTTCATGCCCGCGCGCGGGCAGCGGCGCGGCTGGGAGGACTACGCGGCGGGCTTCGCCGCCTGAGGCGCAACGCTACCGTTCAGTCGTGCAGGGCCTGGTATTTCGCGAGCAGCGTGTCGTTGTCCTCGCGGAAATCCGGGTGGTCGACGATGCAGTCGGCTGGGCAGACGAGGCGGCACTGCGGCTCGTCCTCGGCGCCGACGCATTCCGTGCAGCGCAGCGGGTCGATGACATAGACCGGCTGGCCCGCGGCGATCGCCTCGTTCGGGCAGACCGGGACGCAGGCGTCGCAGCTGGTGCAGTTTTCGGTGATCATCAGGGCCATGGGACGCTCCGATCTCAGGCGGCGGCTTGGAGGGAGGGCTGGGCGGCGAGGCGGCGGTGGCGATAGGCGCCCCAGAGGGCCGCGCCGATCGCCCCGGCGTAGATCGAATCGGGGTGGTTGCGCACCGGCAACTTCACCTTCTCCTGCGCCATCGCCTCCTGCATCGCGGCGACGAGCCCCTCGTCGTGCGCGAGCCCGCCGGTCATCATCACCGTGCCGTCGATGCTGCCGATGGTCTTGAGCAGCTTGTTGAGGCGATCGGCCATCGAGGCGTGGATGCCGCGCAGGATGTTGGCCGGGGTGATGCCGCGCGAGACCATGTTGATCACGTCCGTCTCGGCGAGCACGGCGCAGATGCCCGAGACCTTCTCCGGGCTCGAGCCATGTTTCGAGATCGCACCGATCTCGTCCTGGGCGATGCCGAGATAGCGCGAGATGTTCTCGAGGAACTGGCCGGAGCCGGAGGCGCACTGGCTCGTCATCTTGTAGCTCAGCACCTTGCCGCGCTCGTCGATGCGGATGGCGCGGCCGTGCAGGGCGCCGACGTCGAGGGCGGCGCGGGCAGTGGGGTCGAGGAAGATCGCGCCGCGGGCGTGCGTCGTCATCGAGTAGAAATGCCCGGTGTGGAAGGCGAGCGACTCGCCCTCGCCGGTCGTCGCGACATAGGCGATGTCGCGCGGGGTGAGGCCGGCCTCGTCGAGGGCGGCGTGCCAGGACTCCTCGGCGAGCTTGTAGGGGTCGCGCTGGCGGACACGGTCGATGCGGCGGACGAGCCAGGTCGCCTGGTCGCCGTCGACGGCGAAGATCGCGGTCTTGACGGCGCCGGTGCCGACATCGATGCCGGTGGTGTGGATCATCCTCGCCTCCCTCAGTGGATCGCCGCGCGATGGGCGAAGCAGGCGGCGCCGAGCGCGCCGGTGTAGATCGAGTCCGGATTGATGTTGATCGTCCGCTCGCCGTAGTTCTCGTGGATGAGCTGGCGCAGCTCCTTCACCGCGGCTTCGTTCTTGGCCACGCCGCCGGTGAAGGTGAACTGATCGCGCACGCCCCCCGAGCGCGAGAGGATCGACATCGCGCGCAGGATGATGGCGCGGTGCAGGCCGGCGATGATGTCCTCCCGCCGCTCGCCGAGGGCCAGGCGGTCGCGCAGCTCGGCCCCGGCGAAGACGGTGCAGGTGGAGTTGATGCGCACCGCGCGCGTCGCCTTCATCGCCAGCGGGCCGAGCTCGTGCAGGCCCATGTTCATTTCGTCGGCGATATAGCCGAGATAGCGTCCGCAGCCGGCGGCGCAGCGGTCGTTCATCTGGAAATTCTCGACGATGCCGCTGGGATCGACCTGGATCGCCTTGGTGTCCTGCCCGCCGATGTCGAGGACGGTGCTGGTCGAGGGATACATCATATGCGCGCCGAGGCCGTGGCAGAGGATCTCGGAGCGGATGTTCTCCTTGGGAAACGGCAGGGTGACGCGGCCGTAGCCGGTGCCGACGACCGAGGTCTCCTCGATGCCGACGCCGAGTGCGGAGCGCACCGGTGCTGCGAGGGAGGCGGGCAGCTCGCCGAGGCGCGCCAGCGCGTGGCTCAGGCGCTCGGCGATCTCGCCGTGGGGCGGGCGGTTCTCCACCTCGATGATCGCCTTGTCGTAGAGGTTGAGCAGGCTGTCGTAGGAGACGCCGGCGGCCTCGGCGGCGGCGGGGCCGGCGGCCATGAAGCGGGCGCCGGCGAGATCGCGGAAGAAATCCGAACGGCGGCGCCCACCGGGGGCGAAGAGGTCGAGCGCCTCGGCGCGCAGGGCCGCGAAGATCTCGCCGAGCGCCTGGCTCACACCCTGCTCGTGGCCGCGGAAGCGCTCGCCCGTGGCTTTTTCGCGGCAGGTCGCCTCGAGGTCGTCCACATGCTCGAGGAAGAGGTCCTGGCGGAAGCCGCGCTCGAGGGCGGCGAGGAATTCGTCCTGGTCGGGGACGCCGTTCAGCGCGCGGGCGAGCAGGGTGAAGCGCGCGCCGAGCAGCGCCTCGTATTTCGCGACCTTGCAGGCGGTGTCGTAGTTGGCGCGCGAGTTGGTGATGCCGCGGCCGAGCACGTCCTGGTTCTCGTCGAGGACGACGGCCTTGGTGGTGGTCGAGCCGAGATCGATGCCGATGAAGGCGCGCATGATGCCCTCCCCCTCTCAGGCCGCGCGTGCCGCGGCGCCGGCGCGGCGTTGCTCGACCATCTGGAAATAGCTCTCGAGGCGGTTCTTGATGTTGGCGGGCGAGAAGTAGCGCGGATCGACGAGGTCGCTCTCGACGAAGGCGGCGGGCTTGCCGGTGCGCCGCTCGATCTCGCGCAGCATCAGCAGCTGGCCGGCGGAGAAACTGTTGCAGCTCTTGATCGAGTTGATGAGGAAACCGTCGGCCTCGAACTCGTTCATGTAGCGCTCGATGATGTCGATGCGCGAGGGCAGGTTGCGGTTGGTGTAGCAGCCGAGGCAGTACTCGGCGAGGCTCTCGAGCGGCCTGGCGGGATCGTGGCGGAAGCCGAGATCGTAGATGCCGCCGACCTTGGTGTAGGTGGAGGCGACGACGACCGCCCCCTCCTCGTGGAACATCTTCCAGAAGTCGCGGAAGCTGGTCCAGTTCGGCGGGCCCTCGACCACCAGGCGGTAGCGCTCGGGGCCCATGTCGCCGCTCGGCGTCACCGGGCCCTGGCCGCGTGCGAGGCGCTCGGCGATCTCCTCGCGCAGCAGGCGGTAATACTCGACGGCGTCCGCAGTGCCGCGGAAGGCGGTGAAGATCGGGCCGATGTAGTAGACGCCGCCGAAATAGGCGTCGATCGGCGAGGGCCGCGCCTTGGCGCTGTTGAGCACCCAGACGAAATCCTCCTCCGCGCGGGCGGAGCGGGCGAGGTTTTCGCGCAGGCGGTCGATGTCGAACTTCACGCCGCTGACGCGCTCGAGCTTCGGGATCACCTCCTCGCGCAGCTGGCGGACGACGTAGGCGATCATGGTCGGGGTGATGTTGCCGTCGCCCTGGTAGGGGACGTGCAGCATCGTCGTCTCGCAACCATAATGATCGCGCAGCAGCTCGAACCACTTCATGAAGGTGAAGCAGCCGGTGTAGGAGAGGAGCAGCAGGTTCGGGTCCGGCAGCTTCTGCCCGTCGGGGCCGATGTTGCCCTTCTCGATCATGCCGAGATCGGCCTTGACGTAGGTGCAGACATCCTCGGAATGGCCGCGCTTCTCGGCCTCCATGATGTAGCCGCCGGTCTTCTTGCGCATGCCGTTCTGGATGGCGTTGATCTCGGGCAGGTTGTTGAGCACATCGAAGCACATGATGAGCTCGTTGAGGTTGCCCGGCACGAAGGTCGAGACCACCTTGCGCCCCTCGGCGGCCGCATTCTCGAGCTTCGCGTAATTGCCGGAGATCATCTCCTTCTGCTTGAGCATCGAGCCGTCCTTGATGGCGGGCTGGCTCTTGGCGGGCGCGGAGATCGGGATCGCGGTCATGCTGCACTCCACAGCTTGATGGAATCGGCGAAGGTGCCGGCCTGCTCGCGGATCGGCTGCATCTGGCCGGAATTCTCGGCGAATTTGAAGGCGATGTAGGGGATCGAGCGGGCGGCCAGCGCCTTCTGCAGCATCGGCCGCTCGAGGAGGGCGGGGTCGCAGAAGCTGGCGGAGGCGAAGATCACGCCCTCCGCGCCCGAGCGCTGCACCGCGTCGATCAGCCACTGGCCCTTCTTCGACTGGTCGGGCTGATATTTCGCGGCCGTTTCGAGCGAGTCGTGCAGGTAGGCGTGGGAGAGGGCGGCGAGCGGGTCGCCCTCGGTGGAGACATCCGAGCGCTCCCACCGGTTCACCAGCATGAAGTCGTCGTCGACGATGTAGCAGCCGGCGAGCTCGATGGACTTGATGAGGTTGAGCGGCGGCTGCTCGCAGAAGGCGCCGGTGACGACGACGCGGGAGTTGTCGCGGCGCGGGCGCTCCTGGTTCGCGGCGGCTTCGAGATAGTCGGCGAGCATGGCCGAGTGTTCCTCGACCGGCAGCACCATGCCCGCGCGCATCAGCAGGTAGACCTCCGCGGAGGGTGCCTTCCACGGCTCGCGGCTGCGCAGGGCATAGACCTGGCGCACGAGCGCGCGGTTTTCGTTGTAGACGGCGATCGAATGGCGCAGCGCGTCGTCGGTGATCGGACGACCGGCGAGGCGGGCGAGGATGTCGCGCAGCTCGCCGAGCTCGGAGACATAGAAGCTGCCGCCAACGGAATCGCTGAAATTCTGCGGCACGTCGACGTAGCGGCTGGCGACCTTGGGGAACATGATCTTCCACATCCCCGAGAGGTTGCGGATCACGTCGCAGATGGAGGGGAAGAGCATTGCATCCACGAAATCGAGCCGGCCGGTGACGCCGAGCTCGATGGTCGAGCGGGGGATGCGGCAGATATAGCTCTGGTAGTAGGCGTCGCCCTGGATCACCTCGAGCTGGTCGCCGCCGCCGAGTACGCCGAGTGCCAGGCCGCCGGCGGCGTGGATCAGCTCGCGCGGCACGTAGAAGGGCATGAAGCCGACGACGATGCGCCCGGGTTCCGCGGCCTTCCAGGCGCGCGCGGCGCTGAAGTCGAGGTCGTCGAACAGGGCCTGGCAGCGCTCGACGATGGCGGCGACGGTGCTCATGCTAACGGTGCTCCCATGCTAGCGGTGCTCCCAGTGTGGCGGACGGCGCTCGAGGAAGGCGCGCAGGCCCTCGCTCGCGTCGTGCGTGCGCATCAATTCGTCGAGGTAGAGCGTCTCCAGCTCCTCGAGCCGGGCGCGCAGCGGGCGTGCGAAGCCGATCCGGGCGGCACGCAACGCGAGGCGCAGCGCGGCGGCGCTCTTGTCGAGCAGTTCCTTCTCGATCCAGGCGAGCGCCGCGGCTTCGGGGTCGGCGACGACGGCCTGCACCAGGCCCGCCGCGTGGGCGGCGTCGGCGGAAAGGGTGGCGCCCGAGAGCAGCATCGCCTCCGCGGCCGGCCGGCCGATACGCTCGGGCAACAAGGCCGAGGCCATGGGAGCGAAGACGCCGAGGCGGATTTCCGGCTGGCCGAAGCGGGCCTCGGTGTCGGCGACGATGCGCGTGCCGGTGAGTGCCAGCTCCATGCCGCCGCCGAGGCACTGGCCGCGCACGGCGACGACGACCGGTGCCGGTGCCTCGAGCAGGCGCAGCAGCACCGCATGAAAGCCGCGCAGCATCGCAGCGCAGGAGGCGGGCAGGTGCTCCTCGACGCTGGCGCCGAAGCTGAAATGCGGACCCTCGGCGTCGATCAGGATCGCGCGCAGGGCGGGCATCGTCTCGAGCGGGGCGAGGGCGGCGGCGAAGGCCTCGAGCATGGCCGCGTCGAGCACGTTGGCCTTGGGGCGCGCGAGGCGCAGGCGCAGCAGCGCGCCGTCGCGCTCGGTCCAGGCGCGCAGCGGCGGCTCGCTCATGGCGCCGCCTTGGCGTGGGGGATCAGGCTCTCGACCAGCTCATCGCTCCAGGGCGCGCCCTGGGCGAGCGCGCGGCGCAGGGCGATGAAGTCGATCTCGCGGGCCTCGCGCGGGCCCTCGTTGAAGGCGCGGAAGCCGGTGCGCGCCTCGTTCATCATGTTGAGGGCGAGCCAGGCGCGGGAATCCTCCTTGTTGCGGTTCCACGCCTCGAGCTTGGGCTTGCGCAGCTCCTCGAGGCTCTTGGTGAGGCACTCGGGGAAGGTGAGCATCAGCTTGCCGCAGAGCTCCTCCACCTTTTGGTCCAGCAACGAAAGATCGACCGTGCCGCGGGCGAGCAGCGCCTTGCCCTCGGCCAGCGCGGCGCCGGTCTTCGGTTCGCCGAGCGCGTAGCGACCCCACGCGTCGAGCAGCCGGTCGGTGACGACGAGCGGGTTGGGCACGAAGGCGCCATCGACCCTGAGTGCGGGGACGATGTCGCAGAGCATGCCGAGGCGGTAGGCCTTGTGCGCCGACCAGTGCTCGCACAACGTTCCGGACTCGATCGCGCGCTCCATGCCCACCATCAGCGGCAGGAAGTCAGTCGAGCCGCCGATCGCGGCCGAGCCGTGCTTGGGCCCGGCCTGGCCGAGGCGCGCGAGGTCCTGGGCGATGGAGTAGTCGCAGGCCATGCCGATCTCCTGCCCGCCGCCGATGCGCATGCCGTTGACGCGGCAGACGACGGGCTTGTCGCAGCCGAGGATCGCCGAGACCATGTCGTTGAAGAGGCGCATATATTGGCGGTATTCCTGCGGATTGCCGGCGTAGTACTCCGCATATTCCGCGGTGTTGCCGCCGGTGCAGAAGGCGCGCTCGCCGCTGCCCGTGAAGACGACGGCGACGACGTCGCGCGCCGTCGAGGCGGCGCGGAAGGCGAGGATCGTGCCCTTCACCATCTCGGTCGTGTAGGAGTTGAGCTGGGTGGGGTTGTCGAGAATGATCCAGGCGTTGAACAGGCCCTCGACGGGCGTGCCGTCGGGCAGCTTCGCCGGCCGCTTCTCGACCTTGAGACCGGGGAAGGCGAGGCCCTCGGCGAGGTTGTGGGAGACCAGCCGCGCGGGGCGGGTGCGGGCGGCGATCGTTGCGGTGTCGGCGCGGGTGGTGTCGGGGCGGGTGGTGTTGGCGCGGGTGGTGTCGGGGCGGGTCGCGGGGATCATGGAGGGGCGTCCTCTCAGGCGGGGGTCAGCACGGCGCGGCGTGTGAGGCGGTGGGCGTGGGCGGCGGCGATGACGGCGTTGATGTCGTCGAGGCTGTGCCGCTCGACGAAGGGGGCGAGCGCGATGCGCCGGTCGAGCACGAGGTCCAGCGCCTCGGGATAGAGCTCGGGCGGGCAGCCCCAATTGCCGATCGCGCGCGCGTCGAAGGCCATGAGGTTGGAGAGGCGCACCTCCACCTTGTCCATCGTGAAGCCGACGATGCCGAGCGTGGCGCCGGGGACGAGCAGGCTCCAGGCGGTGGCCTGGCCTGCGGCGGAGCCGGAACATTCCAGGATCGTCCATTCCGTCGGGCGCAGCCCCTCGCGCTTGGCGAAGGCGGCGATCGCCTGCTTCAGCGTGCGCGCCTCCTGGCCCCGGGCATCGAGCGCGAGGTCCGCGCCGTGGGCGGACATCGCCTCGAGCTTCGCCGCATCGACATCGATCGCGACGACGCGCGCGCCCATCGCGTGGGCGATCTGGGCGGCGAAGCCGCCGACGCCGCCGACGCCGATGACGACGGCGAGATCGCCCGCGCCGATGCCCGCGCGACGCACCGCCTGGTAGGGCGTCGTCACCGCGTCGGCGACGACGGAGACATCGGCGAGGGCGAGGCCGGCGGCGGCGAGACGGGTGGGATCGACCGCGCAGAGGCCGCGCGCGGGGACGCGGATGTGTGTGGCGAAGCCGCCGTCGATGTCGTTGCCGGGCATCTTCTGGTTGCGGCAGATCGCCGAGCGGCCGCGGCGGCAGGCATCGCAGACACCGCAGGGCAGCACGGCGGGAACGATGACGGCGCGGCCCTGCCAGGCCTCGGCGCCGGCGCCGGTGGCGACGACGGTGCCGCTGATCTCGTGGCCGAGGGTGAGGGGCAGCGGGTGGTTGGTGCGCACCCCGTCGTAGAGATAGCCGAGATCGGTGTGGCAGACGCCGCAACCGGCGATGGCGACGACGACCTCGCCCTCGGCGGGGGGGAAGGGGGCGAGGTCGCGGCGCGCGAGCGGGGCGTTCGGCGCGGTCATGATCCACTGGTGGGGGTGGGCGGGCATCGGTGTCCTCTTCCTTCCTCCCGGCGGGCGGGGTGCGGCCGCCTTATTACGCATTACGGTGCGTGAATACGTCTTGAACCGAACGCTGCGCCGGCCGGGCGCACCGCGCTTTGATCTAGATCAATGCGAACGAGAAATCGGCGCGCGAGCGTTCCCGGCCGAAAGCGCCCAAAAACCGTAAAGCCGTATTGGTTTCCAACAATGGGCGCGGAGGGGATCGCCCATGCGCGACAGCCTGCACCCCGGCCTCGCCCGCAGCGAGACCATCCATGTCGGCCCCGACCGCGCGATCGCCTTCCTCGGCGAGGCGCTGCGCGTCTACTCCACCCCCGATTTCGGCCGCGATGTCGAGGTCGCCTGCCGCGAGCTGCTGCTCGAGCATCTCGACCCCGGCGAGGACTCCGTCGGCGTGCGCATGGAGCTCGACCACGCCGCGGCGACGCCGATGGGCATGGACGTCACCCTCGCGGTGACGCTCGCCGCGCGGGAGGGGCGGCGCGCCGTGTTCGACTTCGTCGCCCGCGACGCGATCGAGGAGATCGGCCGCGGGCGGCATGTCCGCTTCATCCTCGACATCGCGACGGCGAAGCAGCGCCTCGACGCCAAGGTCGCGAAGGCCACGGCGATGGCCGCGCCGGGCGGCGGCTGAGCGCGATGAACGCCGCCGCCCGCCGCTCGGTGCCGAGCTTCTGCTACAATTGTGTGGCGGGACCGGACCTGATGCGCGTGGGCGTCGAGGACGGCATCGCCGTGCGCATCGAGCCCGACGAGCGTGCCGCGGCGATCCACCCCGGGCTCGGGCGCGTCTGCGTCAAGGCGTTCGGGCTGATCCAGAAGACCTACAACCCCCACCGCGTGCTGCAGCCGATGAAGCGGACCAACCCGCGCAAGGGCCGCGACGAGGACCCGGGCTTCGTCGCGATCTCGTGGGACGAGGCGCTCGATACGATTGCGCAACGCCTGCGCGACATCCGCGGGCGCGGCCTGCTCGACGAGGCCGGGCTGCCGCGCCTCGCTGCGACCTTCGGCCATGGCGGCACGCCGCAGAGCTACATGGGCACGTTCCCCGCCTTTCTCTCCGCCTGGGGGGCGATCGACTACAGCTTCGGCTCGGGCCAGGGCGTCAAATGCGTCCACTCCGAGCATCTCTACGGCGAGTTCTGGCACCGCGCCTTCACCGTTACCGCCGATACGGTGCACACGCGCTACCTGATCTCCTGCGGCAACAACGCGGAAGTCTCGGGCGGGGTCTGCGCGGTGCGCCGCCACGCCGATGCGCGGCTGCGCGGCATCAGGCGCGTGCAGGTCGAGCCGCATCTCTCGCCCACCGGCGCCTGCTCGGCGGAGTGGGTGCCGATCCGCCCGAAGACGGATGCCGCCTTCCTGCTCGCCCTCGTGCACGTGCTGCTGCACGAGGCGGCGCGCGAGCGGCTCGACCTCGGCTTCCTGCGCGAGCGCACCGCCTCGCCCTACCTGGTGGGGCCCGACGGCTACTATCTGCGCGAGACGGCGAGCGGCAAGCCGCTGATCTTCGACTCGCTGGCCGGGCGCGCCGTGGCACACGACACGCCGGGCGCGCTGCCCACGCTCGAGGGCGCGATCACGGTCGGCGAGGCGGTGACGCACGGGCCGGACGGCGAGGTGACACCGTGGCGCGATGTCGCCGCGCGCACCGCCTTCGCGGTGATGGCGGATTCGCTCAAGCCCTATACGCCGGAATGGGCCGGGGCGATCTGCGACATCGCGCCCGCGACGATCCGGCGCATCGGCCAGGACTATCTCGACCATGCCTGCATCGGCGAGACCATCGTCGTCGATGGCGAAACGTTGCCGTTCCGTCCCGTCGCGGTGACGCTGGGCAAGACCGTGAACAATGGCTGGGGCGCCTATGAATGCTGCTGGGCGCGCACCATGCTCGCCGTGCTGGTCGGCGCGCTCGAGGTTCCGGGCGGCACGCTCGGCACCACGGTGCGGCTCAACAAGCCGCATGAGAACCGGCTCAAGAGCGTCGTGCCCGGCGAGGACGGGTTCATGGCCGCGCATTTCAATGCCACGCGCAGCGGCGAGTGGGCGGCCCGCCCCACCGGGCGCAACGCGCACCGCTCGCTGGTGCCGATCGTCGGCAACTCGCCCTGGGCGCAGGCGCTCGGGCCCACGCACCTCGCCTGGATGTTCGCGACGGATGCGCCGAAGGAGTGGCCCGAGCCACCGCCGCCGGAGATGTGGTTCGCCTTCCGCACCAATCCCGCCATCTCGTTCTGGGATACGCAGCGCATCGTCGGGACGATGGGGCGGATCGGGTTCATCGTCGCCTTCGCCTACACGATGGACGAGACCAACCACATGGCCGACATCCTGCTGCCGGATGCGACCGACCTCGAGAGCACGCAGCTGATCCGCGTCGGCGGGACGAAATACATCGAGCAGCACTGGGACCATCAGGGCTTCGCGCTGCGTGCGCCGGCGGTCGCGCCGAGAGGCGAGGCGCGCGACTTCACCTGGATCGCCACCGAGCTGGCACGCCGCGCGGGGCTGATCGAGCGCTACAACGCCGCCCTCAACCGCGGGGCGGCGGGCGCGCCGCTGGCCGGCGAGGGCTTCGACTTCTCGCTCGCGACCGACGTCGCGCACGATACGGAAACGATATGGGACGCGGTGTGCAAGGCCGCGAGCACGGCGCTGAGCGGGGGCGGGGAGACGCACGACCTCGCCTGGTTTCGCGAGCATGGGCACCATGTCGTGCCGTTCCGCCGGGAGGACTGGTATCTGACGCCGACGATGGCGCGCCTCGGCCTGCGCTATGAGCTGCCCTACCAGGAGCGGCTGCTGCGCACCGGCCAGGAGCTCGGGCGGCGGCTGCACGAGCAGGGCATCCACTGGTGGGACGAGCAGCTCGGCGAATACATGCCGATCCCGGTCTGGCACGATGTACCCGCGCGGTGGGAGCGGGCGGTGCGCGCGGCGGGCGCGGACCCGGCGGCGTATCCGCTCTGGGGCATCACCACCAAGACCATGCCGTACACGACCGGCAACAATGCCGGCATCCCGCTGATGGCCGAGGTCGGGCGCAACCTGCGCGGGCAGGGCTGTGTCGTCGTCAACGCGACGACCGCCGCGGCGCTGGGCATCGCCGAGGGGGACTGGGTGGAGGTTCGTTCTGTCACCGGCACGACACGCGGGCGCGCGGCGCTGGTGCAGGGTTGCCGGCCGGACACGGTGGTGATCCCGGGCCAGTTCGAGCACTGGAAGACGCCGGTCGCGAAGGACCTCGCCTGGCCCTCGCTCAATCCGCTGGTGCCGCTGTCGCTCGCGCTCACCGACGCCACCGGCTCGGGCGCGGATGTCGTGCGCGTGGCACTCGCGCGCTGCGCGCCGCCGGCGGAGACGCTCGCATGACCCGCTATGTGATGGTCGCCGACCTGCGCCGCTGCGTCGGCTGCCAGACCTGCACCGCCGCCTGCAAGGAGGGCAACGCCACACCGCCCGGCGTGCAGTGGCGGCGCGTGCTCGACATCGAGCGCGGCACCTACCCCGATGTCCAGCGCGTGTTCCTCCCCGTCGGCTGCCAGCATTGCGACGACCCGCCCTGCATGGAGGTCTGCCCGACCACGGCGACGCGCCAGCGCGCGGACGGCATCGTGACGATCGACGAGACGCTCTGCATCGGCTGCAGCTACTGCATCATGGCCTGCCCCTATGACGCGCGCAGCCTGACGGGCGCTGCCGCCTATGCGTTCGGCAACGAGCCGATCGTCTCGGAGGCGCAACGCGGCACGCGCCCGGCGGGGCTTGCCACGAAGTGCGATTTCTGCGCCGCCCGGATCGATGCCGGGGTGGCGCGCGGCCTCGTCCCCGGGCGCGACCCGGCGGCGAGCCCGCTCTGCGTCAATGCCTGCATCTCCGGCGCGCTCAGCTTCGGCGATCGCGATGACGCCGAGGGGCCGGTCGCCAGGCTGCTGGCGGAAAACCGCTGGTTCCGCCTGCACGAGGAGGAAGGCACGGGGCCCGGCTTCTACTATCTCTGGGACCGGGAGGCACCATGAGCGGGACGCGCGGGGGAAGGCGGCAGCGGCAGTGGGACCTCAGGGCCGCGGGCAATTTCATCGGCGGTGGCAGCGGCGCGGGGCTGCTGCTGGCGGCGGCACTCGAAGGCATCACGGGCGGAACGTTCCGCCTCACGCTTGCGCTCGGGCTGCTGCTGATCGGCGCCGGGCTCGGGCTGGTGTGGCTTGAGATCGGCCGGCCGTGGCGGGCGCTCAACGTCTTTTTCCATCCCCGCACCTCGTGGATGACGCGCGAGGGGATCATGGCGCTGCTGCTGTTCCCGCTCGGCCTCGCGGCGGTCGCCACCGGATCGGCGGCGCTGGCGGCGGCGGCGGCGCTGGCGGGCCTGGCCTTCCTCGGCTGCCAGGCGGGGATCCTGCATGCCGCGCGCGCGATCCCGGCCTGGCGCAAGCCGGAGCTGGTGGCGCTGATCGTCGCGGGCGGGCTCGCGGAGGGAACGGGGCTGGCGCTGGTCGTTGCGGAGTCCGCACGATGGCCGGTGCTGCTGGCGCTCGCCGCGGGGGCCGCGCGCGAGGTGGCCTGGCGGCGCTATCGCGTGGCGCTGGGGCGCGATGGACGCACGGCGCCGGCGCTCGCCGCCTTCACGGCCGGCCCCGCGCGGCTGGCGCGCCTCGGGCAGGTCGCGAGCCTCGTTCTGCTCGCGGTGGGCGCGGCCCTGCCGCCGGCGTTCGGGCCAATGGGGCCTGTGCTGGCGGGGGTGGGCGGCGTGCTCGCCTTCCTCGGCGGTGCGGCGATCAAGGCGGTGCTGGTCACGCGCGCGGGCTATACGGGAAAACTCACGCTGCCGGCGGTGCCGGTGCGCGGCGGAGGCGGCCCTGCGCGCCAGGCCGCCGCGCGCTGAGCCGCGCTCAGCCCGGCTTGCGGCGCATGGTGGGGCCGTGCGCCGCGCTCCGCGTGGCCGGACTCTGCGCCGCGCTCCGCGCGGCCGGACTCTGTGCCGCGCTCCGCGCGGGGGCGGGCTTCCCCTCGCTCTCCCAGGGGCGGCGCGCGATCAGCTTCAGCATCGTGGCCAGGCTGATCGAGCGCAGCGTCGCCGCGGCCTGGTCGTCGATCTCGTGCAGCACGAAATAGAGGCCCTGGGCGATGTCCTGGCGGGCCTCCTCGGCGGAAAGGTCGCTGCCGGCGCTCGTGTCCTCGAACAGGCGCACGACGTCCATCAGCGTCAGCCGCTTCGCGTTGCCGGCGAAACGATAGCCGCCGCCGACGCCGCGCACCGCGGCCACCAGCCCGGCGCGGCCGAGGTCGCGCAGCACCTTCGCGAGGTGATGGGTGGAGATGCCGTATTTCTCGGCCATCTCGACCGCCGTCATCTGCCGCTCGGGGTCGGCGGCGAGCTCGAGCACGGCGTAGAGCGCGAGGGCGGTGGCTTTCTGCAGTCGCATGGTGCGCGCGTCCTCTCAGTCGAGGCGGGATTCGAGCTGGATGAAGGGCCCGGCCATCATCCCCTGGCTGCGGAAGAAGGCGTGGATCACCGTATCGTCGCGCGCCAGCATGGTGCGCACGCGATCGACGCCGGCGGCGCGGAAGGCCGCACACAGGGCGGCGAAGAGCCGCGAGCCGAGCCCGGCCTGGCGCGCACCGGGGCGCACCTGCACGGCGAAGACCCAGCCGCAGGGCGGCGAGCCGAACTCCCACGCCCGCACCTCGCCGACGATGAAGCCGCGCAGCCCGCTCTCGTCCACGGCGACGAGGAAGAAGCCGCTCCTGGCGCAGCGGTGGAACATCTCGCGCCAGTACTCGGGTTTGGCGAGGCCGGTCGTCTCGCTGTCGAGGGCAACGACGAGGGGAAGGTCGGCCGCGCCGGCGGGCCGGATCGGGGCCTCGGCGTCGCTGCGTTGCCGCGGTGTCCTTGCCATGCCAACCTCCGTTCGCCCAGCGTTGCCGGCGCAGGCGTCGCCGGCGCGGGCGCCGTCGGGGAGGGCACGGTCGAGGTGCGCCCCGTCCGGGCCGCGGGCGCCGCGCCGCGTACCGTTGACGTATTGAAGCACCGTTTTGCCGCGATGCCCAGCCCGCGATGAGCCAGGAGGTGCCGATGCAGGAGCATACCGTAACGATCGAACCGGGCGGAGAGGGGGCGGCGAGCCGGCTCGTCTTCGCGCCGCGCTTCAACGCCGCCGCGGCGTTCGTCGATCGCCACCTCGCCGAGGGGCGGGGCGCGAAGGCGGCGATCCGCACCGCGGAGGGCGATGTCACCTACGCCGAGCTGGCGGAGCGGGTGGCGCGCTGCGGCAACGCGCTCAAGGTGCTGGGCATCGCGCCAGGCGCGCGCGTGCTGCTCGCCGTGCTCGACCGGCCGGAGTTCTTCTACCTCTTCTGGGGCGCGATCAAGGCGGGGATGGTGCCGGTGCCGCTGAACACGCTGCTGCGGGCCGACGATTATCGTTACATGATCGCCGATTCCGAGGCGGAGCTGGTGGTGTATTCACCCGAGCTCGCGGCCGAGCTCGCCCCCGCGATCGCCGCGGCGCGCCCGCGGCTCGCGATGGACACCGGGGAGTTGCTGGCGAGGCTCGCGGACGCCTCGCCCGTGCTCGCCCCGGCGCCGACCGGCCCGCTCGACGATGGCTTCTGGCTCTACACCTCGGGCTCGACCGGGCGGCCGAAAGGGGCGGTGCACCGCCAGCGCGACCTCGTCGTCAGCGCGCAGCATTACGGTGTCGAAACGCTCGGCGCGCGCGAGGACGACGTGTTCTATTCCGCGGCCAAGCTGTTCTTCGCCTACGGGCTCGGCAACGCGCTCGCCTTCCCGCTCTGGGTCGGGGGGACGGCGGTGCTGGTCGCCGAGCGGCCGACGGCGGCATCGACCTTCGAGGCGATCCGCCGCTTCCGCCCCTCGCTGTTCTTCGGCGTGCCGACGCTGTTCGCCCGCCAGATCGCGGAATTCGCGGGCCTGGGGGCCGATCTTTCCTCCGTGCGGCGCTGCACCTCCGCCGGCGAGGCGCTGCCCGCGCATCTCTATGCCGCCTGGCACCAGCTCACCGGCACCGAGATCCTCGACGGCATCGGCTCGACCGAGGCGGCGCATGTCTACATCTCCAACCGCCCGGGCGCGGTGGTGCCCGGCAGCTCCGGCCGGCCGGTGCCGGGCTACCGGGCGCGCATCGTGGGCGAGAACGGTGCGGAGCTGCCGGCGGGAGAGGCGGGGCGGCTGATGCTCGCGGGCGATTCGATCGCGCGCTGCTACTGGCGCAACCCCAAGCCCACGCTCGTCGACGGCTGGTTCGACACCGGCGACACCTATCGCGTCGATGCCGACGGCATCTACACCTATAGCGGGCGCAGCGACGACATGCTGAAGGTCGGCGGCATCTGGTGCTCGCCGGTCGAGATCGAGGCGGCGCTGATCGAGCATCCGGCGGTGCTGGAGGCGGCGGTGGTCGGGCGCGCCGACGCGGACGGGCTGATCAAGCCCGAGGCGTGGATCGTGCCCAAGGGGCCGGGCGCGGAGGCGCTCGCCGAGGCGCTGGTGCGGCACTGCAAGTCGCGGCTCGCGCCCTACAAATATCCGCGCTGGGTGCGCATCGTCGACGACCTGCCCAAGACCGCGACGGGCAAGATCCAGCGCTTCCGCCTGCGCGTGGACGAGACCGAGGCGCGAGCGGAGGGATGAGCATGCCCCAGACCCATATCGCCCGCGCGCTGCACGAGGAGCACATGGCGACACTCGCGCTGCTGGCGCGGCTCGAGGCGCTGCTCGGCCAGCACCCGCCGGCGGCGCCGCCACCGGCCGCGGCACCCATGGTCGCGGCCCTGCTCGAGGATTTCGCCGCCGCGGTCGGGCGGGAGGTCGCCACGCACTTCGCCTTCGAGGAGCGGGCGCTGTTCCCGCTGCTCGACGAACCCGACCTGACGGCAGAGCTCGCGGCCGAGCACCTGGTGCTGCTGGCGGCGGCACGGCGGCTCGCGCTGGGCGCGGACGAGGCGCGGGCCGTCGGCTTCGGCGAGGAGGCGTGGCGCGCCTTCCATGCCACGGCCGGGGAGCTGTGCAGCGCGCTCACGGCGCATGTGGAGAAGGAGGAGATGGGCCTGCTCCCGGCGCTCGACGCGACGCTGGACGCCGAGACCGATGCCAGCCTGGCGATCGACTATGCCGCCGAGCACTGAGGAAAAAGCCATGAACACCACAGCAACGATGGAGCTGAGGCCGCTGCGGGCGACGGATGCGGCCGCCCTCGCCGCGATCGACCGGGCGGGCTCGGGGCGCGCGCGCGGCGACCACTTCGCCCGCCGCCTCGCCCAGCTTGCGCGCGAGCCGGCCGCCTTCGCCGCCTACGCCGCCGAGGGCCGCGGCGAGCTCGCGGGCTTCGTGCTCGCGCGCCTCTACGAGGGCGAGTTCGGCGCGCAGCGGCGAGAGGCCGCGCTGGAGGCGATCGGCGTCGCCCGGCCGGGCGAGGGCGTGGGGCCGGCGCTGCTCGCGCACCTCGCCGAGGCGCTGCGTGCCCAGGGGGTCGCGGCGCTCACCACCGAGGTCGACTGGCGCGAGCGCGCGCTGCTCGCCTTCTTCGCGCGCAGCGGCTTCGAGCTTGCGCCGCGGCTGGTGCTGGCGCGCCCGGTGCTGGCATCGCCCGCGGGGGAGGACGCGCTGGCCGACGCCGAGGCGCGCGACCGCATCGCCGTCCGCTCCATGGCGCGCGCGGACGAGGCGGCACTCGTCGCCATCGACCGGCGCATCACCGGGCGCGACCGGAGCGCCTATTTCGCCCGCAAGATGGACGAGGCGATGGAGGAATCCGCCGTGCGCGTCTCGCTGGTTGCCGAGGCGGACGGGCATCCGGCGGGCTTCGTGATGGCGCGTGTCGGGTTGGGCGAGTTCGGCCAGACCGAGCCCGAGGCGGCGATGGATACGATCGGTGTCGATCCGCAACGGGCGCACCAGGGCCTCGCGCGCGCGCTGCTCTCGCAGCTGCTGGTCAATCTCGGCGCGCTGCGCGTCGAGACGCTGCGCACCGAGGTCGGCTGGAATCGCTTCGCGCTGCTCGCCTTTCTGGAACGTTGCGGCTTCCGCCCGCACCGGCGCCTCGCGCTCGAGCGCCCGCTGGGCTGAGGCGGCGCTCAGGCCGGCTCGCGCTCCACCATCGCCGTCGCCTCGATCTCGACCAGCGCGCCGTCGTCGATGAAGTCGCGCACGCCGACGACCGTCATCGCCGGGTAGTGGCGGCCCATGATCTCGCGCCAGGCCTCGCCGACCGGCGCGCTCGCGGCACGGAAGGCGGGCATGTCCTTGACGTACCAGGTGACGCGGGCGAGGTCGGCGGGAACGGCGCCGGCCTCGGCGAGCACAGCGGTGATGTTGCGCAGCGCCTGGGCGACCTGTGCCACCAGTCCGTCGGCGAAACGTTCCTCGCCGTCCCAGCCCACCTGGCCGGCGACGAAGACCATCCGGCCGGTGCCGGTCATGCCGTTGGCGTAGCCGCGCGGGCGCTTCCATCCGGGGGGCTGCAGGAGACGAAGGGGCATCGTGGGGCCTTTCGCTTTCAGGAGGGCGCTTTCAGGAGGGCGCGTTCAGGGGGAGGGGGGTTCGCCCAGCAGCAGCACCGGCAGGCCGCGGGCGGCGGCCTCGCGGCTGGCGGTGTCGGCGAGGTGCCAGGAACGGGCGAGGACGAGCAGGCGCGCGGGCAGGGCCGCCAGCGCCTCGGGGACGGCGCCGGGCGCCGCGCCGCCGAGGGGGCGGGCGGTGATGCGCTGGTGCTCGAGCCCCTCGGCGCGGGCACGCGCAACCAGGGCGGCCGCCGCCTGTGGCCCGGTCTCGTCCTCGAGCAGCAGGGCGAGGTCCTCGCCGGTTGCCGCGGCGAGGGCGCAGGCCGTTGCGAAAACGGAATCATCGCCGTGGCCGAGCACGGCGGCGATGGCGCCGTGGCGGTGCGCCGGCCGCTCGGGCAGCAGCAGGATCGAGCAGGCGGCCTGGGCGGCTGCTTCGCGCAGGCGCCACGCATCCTGGGCCGCGCGCACCCCGCCCTCGGCCTGCTCGGCAAGGACGAGGATGTCGCCCGCACGGCAGGCGGCGGTGATGCAGGCGGCGGGGTCGCCGCGCATCACCTCGAAGGCGCTGGCGATGCCGGTCGCGCGCGCGGCATGGTCGAGCAGGCGCTGCGCCTCGCGCGCGGCCTCGCGCATCTCGCTCTCGACGGCATCGGGGCGCAGCGCGCGCCAGGTGCGCGTCGCGTAGTGGATCTCGCGCGCGAAGGGCAGGGCTGCCATGGCGAGCAGGGCCTCGTCCTCGATGAACAGGCCGTAGAGATCGGCGCTCAGCAGCCGCGCGACTTCGGCTGCCTGCTGCATCGCCGCCGCATCCAGGCTCGCATGCCAGAGCCCGACGACGACGCGGCCATCATCGGCGCCTTGTTTCGTGCTCATGATGTTTTTGTCTCCGATCCGTCCTTGCCCGCCGCCTCCTTGCGCAGGGCGGCGAAGTGGAGAAGCCGGTCCTCGACCGCGCGGTTGACGCTGCCCTCGGGGTAGAGCCCGTCGGCCCCCCGCTCGCCGGCTTGCCGGCCGGTCAGCAGCGCGATGCCCTCGTCGATGCTGGAGACGGCGTGGATGGCGAAGCGGCCGGCGGCACAGGCGGCGACGATGTCCGGGCGCAGCATCAGGTGCTGGACGTTGGAGGCGGGGATCAGCACGCCCTGGGTCCCGCTCAGACCGCGCGCGGCGCAGATGTCGAAGAAACCCTCGATCTTCTCGTTGACGCCGCCGATCGCCTGCACCGTGCCGAGCTGGTTGACCGATCCGGTGACGGCGAAATCCTGGCGCAGCGCGAAGCCCGAGATCGCCGAGAGCAGGGCGTAAAGCTCGGCGGAGGAGGCGCTGTCGCCGTCCACGCCGCCATAGGATTGCTCGAACACCAGGCTCGCGTAGAGCGACATCGGCGTATCGAGGGCGTAACGTCCGGCGAGGAAGCCCGAGAGGATCAGCACGCCCTTGCTGTGCAGCTTGCCACCGAGCTCGACCTCGCGCTCGATATCGACGATCTTGCCGCCGCCCGGGCGCACCCGGCAGCTGATGCGCGAGGGGTGGCCGAAGGCGTAGTCGGCGAAGGACATCACGGCGAGGCCGTTGATCTGCCCCACGCGCGCGCCGCTGGTCTCGATCAGGGCGATGTCGCGCAGCACCATCTCCTGGCTGCGCTCGCGCAGGCGCGACAGGCGCCGGATGCGCTGGGCGATCGCCGCCTCGACGTCGTCGCGCCCGATCACCTCGCGTCCGGCGCTCGCGGCGATGTGGCCGGCCTCGGCGAGCAGGTCGTGCAGCCCCTCGACCTGCAGCGAGAGCTTGTTGGCGTCGTCGGCGAGGCGCGAGGCGTGCTCGACGACGCGCGCGACGCCGCCGCGGTCGAGGGGCAGGAGCTTCTCGCGCGCGGCGAGGTCGGCGATCACGTGCGCGAGCATCGCCTCGTTCGGGGGCGAGCGGTCGGCGTCGTCGTCGAAATCGGCGAGAACCTTGAAGTCCTGGCCGAAATCGGGGTCGAGGGTGGTCAGCAGGTGGTAGAGCATCCGGTTGCCGAACAGCACCACCTTGAGCTCGAGCGGGATCGGGTCCGGCTCGAGCGAGACCGTCATGTTGAGGCCCATGAAGCGGCCGGCGTCCTCGATCGTGATCTCGCGCCGGCGCAGCGCGCGCTTGAGGGCGGGCCAGCTGAACGGCTCGGTGAGCAGGTTGCGCACGTCGAGCAGCAGCGTGCCGCCGTTGGCGCGGTGCAGGGCGCCGGCCTTGATGAGGCGGAAATCGGTGACCAGCGCGCCCTGGATCTGTGCGTATTCGATGCGGCCGACGAGGTTGGCGAGGGTGGGGTGCGGCTCCTCGACGACGGGCGCGCCGGGGGAATGTTCCCCCTGCGTGACGACGACGTTGACCTCGTAGCGCCCGAACGGGCCGCTCATGCGCATCGCCGCCTGCATCGCGCCCGGCTCGGCCGCCTCCGCCGAGATCAGGAGCGGAAGATTCTCGAGCAGGTCGGTGCGGATGGCGTCGATATGGGTGAGCAGCGCGGGCAGGTCGGCGAATTGCGAGCGCAGCTGGGCGAAGAGCTGGTCCGCGGCCTGGCCCGCGGTGTCGCGGTCGAGCGCGCGGACGGCGTCGCGCTGCTCCTTCTCCCGCCGGGGCAGGACGCGCAGCGTCTCCTCCAGCTCCTTCTCGAGCTCGCCGATCGCCTCGCGCGTCGCCTGCTGCTGCGCCTCGGGCCAGGCGTTGAACTGGTCGGGCGGGACCACCTTGCCGTCGTGCACCGGCGCCATGCCGAAGCCCATCGGCGTGCGCAGGATGGCGATGCTGCGCGCCGCCGCTTTTTCGTTGAGCGCGTTGAAGGCACGCTCGTTCTTCGCCTGCACCTCCTGCTCGATGGCGCGGCGGCGCTTCTGATAGTCCTCGCTCTCGAACAGGGCGGGCAGCGAGAGGCGCAGATCGTCGATCAGGTCGTGCACCGCCTTCTGGAACACCGGCGCGCGGCCCGCCGGCAGGGCGAGGGCCACCGGGCGGTGCGGGGTGGCGAAGTTGTTGACGTAGATCCAGTCCTGCGGCGGCTTGCGGGTGGAGGCCGCCTCGTCGAGCAGCGCCTTGACCGCCTGCTGCGCGCGCGCGCCGCTCGAGCTCACGACGAAGATGTTGAAGCCGCGCCGGTCGATGCCGGTGCCGAAATCGATCGCCTCGTGCGCGCGCGGCTGGTTGGAGAGGCGCGCGAGCGGCGCCAGCTCGGCCGTCGTCGTGAAGGCGAGGCCGTCGAGATCGGCCTTGCGGTAGAGTTGCTGCGGCGCCAGCGGCGGGTGGTCCGGTGCGCTGGCGGGGGCGGCTGTCGGTGCGGTTTCGTCGGGCATGGGCTGGCATCTCCCGTTGCGTTCTGCGCGCGGTTCAGGATGGGCGCGCGGGCGGCGTCTGTCCATGGGCGAGGGGGGCGGCCTCGTCGAGCAGGCGGCTCACCTCGTCGTCGCCAAGCTGGGGGAAGCGCACGTAGAACTGGCCCACGGAGACGAAGTCGCCGGGCGCCTCGAGCACGACGCAGGCATCGGCCTCGCGGCGCAGGCGGTCGAGCGTCGTGCTGGCGGCGACGGGCACGGCGAGCACCAGGCGCGCGGGGTGGCGGCGGCGGACGGCGCGCAGCGCGGCCTGCATCGTCGCACCGGTGGCGATGCCGTCGTCGACGACGATCGCGGTGCGTCCGGCGAGATCGGCCGGCGCGCGTCCGCCGAGCCAGAGCGCGCGGCGGCGGGCGATCTCGCGCTGCGCCGCCTCGGCCGCGGCGGCGAGCCAGGCGGGGGGGATGTGCAGGGCCGCGATCGCGCGTTCGTTACGGACCATTTCCGGCGGCTCGCCCTCGGCGATCGCGGCGATGGCGTATTCCTCGGCACCGGGGGCACCGATCTTGCGCACCATGACGAGGTCGAGCGGCGCGGCGAGGCGGCGCGCGATCTCGGCCGCCACCGGCACGCCGCCGCGGGGCAGCGCGAGGACCACCGGCGGCGGCTCGGCAAAGGCGAGCAGGCGCAGGGCGAGCAGGCGGCCGGCCTCGGTACGGTCACGAAACATGGTTGGGGCGCGCCGGCGCGGGCAGATGGGCGAGGAACCAGTCGCGCGCGAGGGCGGCGACCGCCTCCAGCGCGCCCGGTTCCTCGAACAGATGCGTGGCGCCGGGCACGATCTCGAGCCGGGACTCGCAGCGCAGGTGGCGCTGCGCCGCGCGGTTCAGCTCCAGCACCGCCGTGTCGTCGCCGCCGACGATCAGCAGCGTCGGCGCGGCGACACGCGCGAGGGCGGCGCCGGCGAGGTCCGGCCGGCCGCCGCGGCTCGCGAT
>JAGWQN010000123.1 GCA_028869995.1 Rhodospirillales bacterium | reverse complement strand
TGCCGATGCAGCGCAGGGTGCCGGAGGCAAGCGCGGGCTTGAGCAGGTTGGAGGCGTCCATCGCCCCCCCCGAGGTCGCGCCGGCGCCGATGACCGTGTGGATTTCGTCGATGAACAGCACCGCGCCGCTCTGCGCCTCGAGTTCGCTCACCACCGCCTTGAGCCGTTCCTCGAAATCGCCGCGATAGCGCGTGCCGGCCAGCAGCGCGCCCATGTCGAGGGCATAGATGGTGGCCTTGGAGAGGACTTCGGGCACATCCCCCTCGACGATGCGCTTGGCCAGGCCCTCGGCGATCGCCGTCTTGCCCACGCCCGGATCGCCGACGTAGAGCGGGTTGTTCTTGGTGCGGCGGCAGAGGATCTGGATCGTTCGCTCGATTTCGGTCTCGCGGCCGATGAGCGGGTCGATCTTGCCGGCCTGCGCCTTCTTGTTGAGGTTGACGCAGTACGTCGACAGCGCGTCCTGGCCCCGCCGTGCCGGCTTCTCCTCGCGTTCGCCTTCGCTGGGGCCGGCCTCCCCGGAGCCCTGCACCGGCCGCTGCTGGCTCCGGCCAGGGGCCTTGGCGATGCCGTGACTGATGAAGTTGACGGCATCGAGCCGGGTCATGTCCTGCGTCTGCAGGAAATAGACGGCGTGGCTTTCGCGCTCGCTGAACAGTGCCACCAGCACATTGGCACCGGTCACCTCGTCGCGCCCGGACGACTGCACATGGATCGCAGCCCGTTGGACGACCCGCTGGAAGCCGGCCGTGGGCTTCGGGTCGCCGGGGCGGTCCGTGGCCAGGCCCGCGAGGTCCTTGTCCAGGAACTCGGTCAGGTCCGCGCGCAGCTTGTCGAGGTCGACCCCGCAGGCGCGCAGCACCGTCGCCGCGTCCGAATCCTCGGTCAGCCCGAGCAGCAGGTGTTCGAGCGTCGCGTACTCATGCCTCCGTTCGCTCGCGAGTCCGAGCGAGCGGTGCAGCGTCTGTTCGAGGTTGCGTGACAGCATGAGAGTGCTGCTCCATCAGTGACTGTGCCCCGACGGCGCGGGGCGGGTGGCATCTGGCCGCCGCATGGCGGCGTCCTCGGCACGGCATTCGGCAAGATGGGCCCGGGCCCCGATTTCACCAAGCCTGCCACCCCGGGCGGCGTTGCGGGAGACTGGCGATCGACATCGTAATCATCTCGCCACTTCGGGCACCGCGCCAGCATATTCGCGCGCAAAAGATGATTTTTCGTGGAGTTGCGGCGGCCATCGGGGAACGGGCGGTTGAGGAGCGGGCCGCAGGGCGGCAGGCCGGAGATGGTGTCGGCAGGCCGGTGGCGCCCGCTATTCTTTCTCAATCGTGCATTGCAACGGGTGCTGGTTCTGGCGGGCGAGGTCCATCACCTGTGCCACCTTGGTTTCGGCGACCTCGTACGTGAACACGCCGCAGACACCGACGCCGCGCCGATGGACATGCAGCATGATCCGCGTCGCCTCTTCCCGCGTCTTCTGGAAAAAGCGCTCGAGCACATGAACGACGAACTCCATGGGCGTGTAGTCGTCGTTGAGCATCAGCACCTTGTACATCGCCGGTTTGCGCGTCTTGGGACGCGCCTTGACCACGACGCCGGTGGAAGGGGTGGTGCCGCGCTCATCGCCGCGGCCGCGGCCAGGCGGGGTGCCTGGCGGTTTTTCGCGATTGGGGTCGTCGCTCATGCCTGCCTCATGGGGCAGCATATCGGAACCGCGCGCCGATAGAAAAGCACCATGCGGCGTGGATAGCGAAGATCGTCGCGATCCGGCGAAAACAAAGAGGCCCGGGACATGTCCCGGGCCTCCGCTTGACGTCCCTCCGAGGGGGGAGGGGGAGGGACGGTCGAACCTTGCTGCCTCAGGCGGCGCGGCCGAACTTCTCGACGACGAGGGTGACCCGCGCCGCGAGCGGCGCCATCGTCTGCTCCGCCAGCTTCAGCGAGGCGTCGGTCAGCTTGCCGGTCTCAGCGACCGCCTTCTCGACCGAGCTGCGCGCCAGGGTCGCCTGCAGGTCCATCGCCTCCTTGAGCGACTTCACGCCGGTCAGGGCCTTGAACGTGGCCACCGTGGCATCGATCTGCGCCTGGGCGCTGGCCGCCACCGTCTTGCCGATGTCCTGAACGCCCGCGGCCCAGATCTGCCCGGACTTCACCATCGCTTCGACATTACCCTGACCGAAACTCAGAAACTCTTCAGCCGACTTCATTGCCTTCTCCATGTTTGCCTGGAACTCCGCCGGCGTCTTCACCAGACCGGCCATCGGGTTGTTGGTGGCCGCGGTGATCGTTGCATCCGGGGCCGGGGTGCCGTTCTTCTTCATCGCCATCGTTTTCTCCTTGGCCTCCCGGCATACGCCGTGACGGCCTTCTGTTCCCTGGTTCCGCAGACCGGCGCCGTGCTTGCCCCTGGTTTGCTTCAGGGGGAAAGGGCCGCTTCCCGCGGTCGTCTCTTGTTCGTCCCGACCGCCCCAGCCTTGCGTTCCGGCAGCTGATGTTGCGGTGCAGCAAAATGGAGGTAGGCAAAGCGGAGTGATTGGTCAAGAGAAATTTGTGCGTTGCAGCATGAAACTCGCTGGCAACGACGGGCCGTGTCAGGCGCGGTCGGCGAGATTTCGCCTCCCATCTCTCTAACCCCTTCATTTTGAGAGACTTTGCCTCTGGACATGGAGCCGTGCGCAGACCTAGGGTCGGGTCGCCGGGCATACGAGGGGGATAAGGCATGGGCTGGGGTGCTCTGAGGGTTGCGACGCGGGGGTCTGCGACGTGGCTCGGCCTCGCGCTTCTCGCGGCGCTGTCGCTCGGGGCAACGCCGGCCCGGGCCCAGATCGGCTCCGCCCGCTTTGCCGAGATCGTCATGGTTGCGAGCACCGGTCGCGTGCTCTCGGCCACCAATCCGGACGCACCGCGGATCCCGGCGAGCCTCACCAAGATGATGACGCTCTACATGACGTTCGAGGCACTGCGTGACCGGCGAATTTCGCTCAACGAACAGGTGCCGGTTTCCGAGCACTGCGCGAGCGTCGAGCCGGTCAAGCTTGGCCTGATACCCGGTGTGACCCGGATCACCGTCCAGGATGCCATCCTCGGCATGGTGACGCTCTCGGCCAACGATGCGGCCTGCGCCATGGGTGAGATGCTGGCGGGGGGCAGCGAGGCACGCTTTGCGCAGATGATGACGTTGCGCGCACGCGGCCTCGGGATGACCCACACCATCTATCGCAATGCGTCAGGCCTGCCGACACCTCAGAACATCACGACGGTGCGTGACCTTGCCACGCTCGCGCGACACCTGATCTACGATTTCCCCGCCTACTACCACTATTTCTCCGTTCGCAACTTTGTCTTTAATGGCCGCACAATTTTCGGCCACGACGATCTGCTCGGCACCTATCCGGGCGTCGACGGCCTCAAGACCGGCTACACCGACCTCTCCGGCTTCAACCTCGCCACGTCGGCCGTCCGCGGTGGGGTTCGCCTGATCGGGATCGTGGTCGGCTTCACCCATCCCGACCACCGCGACGCGGACAT
The DNA here is from genome assembly GCA_028869995.1 of Rhodospirillales bacterium. Lineage (GTDB taxonomy): Bacteria > Pseudomonadota > Alphaproteobacteria > Acetobacterales > Acetobacteraceae > JAJXXT01. Next base: position 3,847 of record JAGWQN010000123.1, on the reverse strand, counting down.
GCGCTCGCTTCTCAACGCCGGCTTCCGGGATGTCGGCGTGCTGCCCGGCCGCTCGCCCGGTCTGCGCCTGGTGACGCCCGCGGTCGCGGCGACCATGCCCCATCCGTTGCCGCCCCACCCGGCCGTCCCGCGTCGGGCCGTGATGGTCGCGGCCGCCGCGACGCCCCGGCCCGTGCTGCGGCCGGCGCCCCCCCCGGCGGCGCCGGCGAACTGGCTGGTCAACGTCGGCGCCTACTCAAGTTGGCCCGCCGCGCAGCATGCCGCGATCCTCGCCCACAATGTCCTCGGCTCCGGCAGCATCCGCGTGGTCCCCGCGGGGACGCCGGCGCATCGGCTTTGGGGCGCGCAGCTGACCGGGTTCAGCTACGGTTCGGCTGAAGGCGCGTGCCACACGTTGTCGCAGCACCGTCTCCCGTGTGAGGCGGCCCGCACGTAAGGCCGATCAGGCCGCCGGCGTTTCGAGCACCAGCGTCGGCGGTGGCTTGCGGATGGCGCCGATCAACGCGCGCACCTCGGCGCGTGCCGCGACATGGCTCATGCCGAGCGAGATGCCGAGCCCGGCCTCGCGCACGTCCATCAGTGTGAGCCCCTGCAGGTACAGTTCGCGGAAGATCACCCGCTCGCCAAAGCCGCGTACGGTTCGAAAGCCGATGCGCTTGGCGAGCACATCGAGGGTCGTACCGACGTCGCGCTTGTTGCGCGCCTCTGCCGCTCCCAGCCGGTTGCGCATGACGATCCAGTCGATGCGGCCGCGGTCGAGCGAGAATCGAGCCTTGCGCGCCTGCCAGACCATCTCGCTGTAGATACTGGGCCGCACGACTTCGTGGTTGTCGGGTTCGACGCTCGCCAGCATCGTGAAATCGACGAAACTGTCGTTGATCGGCGTGATCAGCGTATCGGCATGGGCATGCCCGAGGCGGGAGAGATGCGTATCCGCCCCCGGGCAGTCGATCACCACGATCTCATTGCGGCGCGAAAGCTCACGCAACGCCGCCTCGAAGCGGCTGCGTTCGTCCGCTTCCGCCTCGGCGCGGCTGTCGGCTTCGGAACGTGGGATGCTGGTCGATTCGGGCTGCGGCAGCGGGATGCCCCGCGATTCGGCGAAGGCGGCGCGCGCCACCAGGTAGCGCGAGAGCGTGCCCTGCCGTGCGTCCAGATCAATCGCAGCCACCCGGTAGCCGTCCCGCAGGAGTCCGACGATGATATGCATCGCCGCGGTCGACTTTCCCGACCCGCCCTTCTCGTTGCCGAGCACGACGATCTGTGCCCGTTTCTCGATCCCGATCGTCCCCATTCTGTCCCCGCTTGATCGCGCAGCCCGGCTCTCCGAGTCGCGGTGGCAATGATGCCAAGCGGGGCAGGGGTGAGTCTATTGCGCCCTTTCGGCGTCACCGCCCGGTGAGGATGCGCTCGACCAGCTGCTTGACGGTGGGGATGAAGCCGTTGCCGTAAAATGGATCGGAGGCAAAACGATAGGCGTTATGCCCTGAGAACATCAGGTTATTCTCGAGCACGCGCTCGTCGTCGCCATGGTGGGCGATGTCCTGCAGCGTCTTCTGGATGCAGAAGCTGCGCGGGTCGGCCTTCTTCCCATTGTCGTAGCTGGGCCCCTCCTGCGACCAGTTGGAGAAGCGGCACTGGCTGAGGCAGCCCATGCACGCCGCCTGGTCGCTGAGGATCTCGCGCGACTTTTCCGGGGTGACGAAGATCAGCGTCGAGTCGGGTGTGCGCAGGGCCTCGGTGAAGCCTTCCGCCTCCCAGGCCAGGACGCGCTGCAGGTCGCTTGCCACCAGAAAGGCGGAGCGTTTGCGCGGTCCCACGCCATACTCCGCCTGGTGCTCGCCAACCGGCTCGGGCGAATAAGCCACCTGGCGTTCGCCGCGTTCACGCAGCTCCTGGATGAAGTGATTGTTGACCGCGGAGCTGTAGAACCCGGTGGGTGAAAAGCGGTTGAGGAACACGTCGCCCTTTTTCAGCGTCAGCAACTTGCGCTTCCAGGCATCGGCGATCGGGCTTTCCGTGGTCACGAGGGGCCGGGTGCCGAATTGGAAGGCGATCGGCCCGAGCTCGGGATTATCGATCCAGTCGGCCCACTCCTCGAGCCACCACACCCCGCCGGCCATGATGATCGGAACCTGGTCGAGGCCGAAGGTGCGCATGAGGCGCCGCAGCTCGAGCACGCGCGGCATCGGATCCTGCGGCTCGGTCGGATCCTCGCTGTTTGACAGCCCGTTGTGACCGCCGGCGAGCCACGGGTCTTCATAGACGACGCCGCCGAGCAACTCGCCCACCTTCGAATAGGCGCGTTTCCACAGCGCGTTGAACGCGCGGGCGGACGAGACGATCGGGTAGTAATGCACCCCGAATCGCGCCGCGATATCCGAAAGACGATAGGGCATCCCCGCGCCGCAGGTGATGCCGTTGATCAGTCCCTTGGCCCCTTCGAGGATGCCGGTGATGACCCGCTCCGCACCGCCCATCTCCCAGAGGATGTTGGCGTGGATGCGGGCCTTGGGGCCGCCGATGTCGCGCGCCCTGCGCGCCTGGGCGATGCCGCCGGCGATCGCATAGGCCACGAGCTCCTCATGGCGGTCGCGCCGCGTGCGGCCATGGTAGAGCTGCGCGATCACGGCGCCGTGGGCATCGTAGCTGTCCGCGTTGACCGCGGAGAGCGTGCCGACGCCGCCGGCCTTTGCCCAGTGGCCAGCGGTGTTGCCATTGGAGATGGCAACACCCTTGCCGCCCTCGACGAGCGGCAGCACGTCCACACCGCCCATGCGGATCGCGTTGATCGCCTTCATGCGGTGGCCAACGTCCCTTCCCGTGTCATTCCTGACGGCTCCGTCACTATCGTGTAACAGCAAGTCCACGCAACTGCACGCTCCACCCACGCCCCGCTTTCCGGCACTCGTCTTTCCGGCGCCCGTCTTTCCTGGGCGGGCAGGTCCGCGGGACGTGGGTGGTCATGCATCGAACGGCTGGCGTGCGAGGGGCCGGACCCTCACACCGTTGGTTGCGGCGCCTGGGCCGGGTCGCTGCCTTCGCCCTGCTCCTTCTCCCGCTCGCGGCGCCCGCCCTTGGGCCCGACCTTGTCGCTGACGTCTTCGCCCGTCGCCTGATCGACGACGCGCATCGAGAGCTTGACCTTGCCGCGCTCGTCGAAGCCGATGACCTTCACCTTCACCGCGTCGCCGACATTGACGACGTCGCCGGTCTTGGCGACCCGCCCCTGCGCCAGCTCGCTGATGTGCACGAGCCCGTCGCGCGAGCCGAGGAAGTTCACGAAAGCGCCGAACTCGGCCGTCTTCACCACCTTGCCGGTATAGATGACGCCGATCTCGGGCTCGGCGACGATGCCCCGGATCCAATCGATCGCTTTCTGCGTCTGCGACTGATCGGAGGCCGCGATCTTGATCGTGCCGTCGTCCTCGATGTCGATCTTGGCGCCGGTCTGCTCGACGATCTCGCGGATCACCTTGCCGCCGGTGCCGATCACCTCGCGGATCTTCTCCTTGGGCACATTGATGATGGTGATGCGCGGCGCCGTGGCGGCGACGTCCGAACGCGCGCCGTTGATCGCCTTGCCCATCTCGCCCAGGATGTGCAGCCGCCCATCACGGGCCTGCGCGAGCGCCACCTTCATGATCTCCGGCGTGATGGAGGTTATCTTGATGTCCATCTGCAACGACGTAACGCCCTTCTCGGTGCCCGCGACCTTGAAGTCCATGTCGCCGAGATGGTCCTCGTCGCCGAGGATGTCCGACAGCACCGCGAAGCCACGATCCTCCTTGATCAGCCCCATCGCGAGGCCTGCGACCGGCCGCGGCAGCGGCACGCCCGCATCCAT
>JAGWQN010000122.1 GCA_028869995.1 Rhodospirillales bacterium | reverse complement strand
TGCGCGCGGTTGGCGTGTTCGGCCATGATCGTGGGCGAGAGCACGTAGTCGGCGCCGATGCCGATGCCGAGAACGAAACGAATTCCGATCAGCCACCCGAGATCCGGCGCAAAGGCCTGCGCCAGCGCCGCCACGCCCATCAGCAGCACGTCGAACCCATAGAACCGCTTGCGCCCGTCCTGCGCCAGCAGGCCGAAGATCAGCGCCCCCACCGCGGCCCCCACCAGCGCCGAGCCGGCCAGCAGCCCGCTCTCGAGCCCGCTGATCGTCTTCACCCCGAAGGTCGCGAGCACCAGCGGCAGCACGATGCCGATCGAGGACAGATCGTAGCCGTCGGTGAACACGCCGAGCCCGGTGGTCAGGATGGCCCGCCAATGAAATCCCTTGAACGGCTGCTCGTCGAGGGACGCAAAGCCGCCGGCCTGCTTCGTCTCCATGCTCCGATCCTCCATCCGCGATTGACAAGGCGGCGGTTTTCCCGCGCCGATGTCGCAGCGCGATGTCGGTTCGGTGATGATTCGATGATGCGCTACAGCGCCGCGCGCAGCAGCAGCATGCCGGAGAGCCCGAGCAGCAGCAGGATCGCGGTGCGGAACCCCCGCTCGCCGACGCGGTACCAGGCGCGCACGCCGAGCCAGGTGCCGAGGAAGACCGCGGGCAGCGCGACGACGCTCGCATGCAGCACCGGGGCCGTCAGCATCCCCGCCCAGACATGCGCCCCCAGCGCCAGCGCGCCGATCGTGAGGTTGAAGCTCTGGAACACGGTGCGGCTCTCGAGCTTGGGCCAGCCGCGCAGCGTCGCCCACAGCGTCGGCAGCGCGCCCGACAGCCCGATCAGCCCGCCCAGCACGCCGCCCGCGAAGCCGATCGCCGCATCCGCCGCGGCCCCGCCCCACGCCAGGCTCTCGCGCTGGCGGCGCAGCAGCAGGAACGAGGAATAGCCGACCAGAAGCAGCCCGACGCCGAGCCGCACCCAAGCCGGCCGCAACTCGGTGAGCAGCCAGACGCCGACCGGCACGCCCAGAACCCCGGGCAGCACGAAGGGCAGCACCCGCCGCGGCTCGATCGCGCGGAACACCGCCGGCATCGAGGCCGCCTGCGCCGCCACCGAGCACACCAGCACCAGCATCGCCGCCACCGGCGGCGGCAGGATCTGCAGCCAGATGCCGATCGCCGTCAGCGCCGTGCCGAAGCCGGTGAAGCCGGAGACGAAGCCGCCCGCCACCGCGCCCGCGGCGATGCCCGCCAGCTGCAGCGCGCTCATGCGGCCGGCGCCATGGGCACGCCTGCCGCGGAGCCGTACCGGCTCACTCGGGCCCGACCCGCAAGGAGCACGTCAGCCGGTCTCGGCCGCGTCGTCGAACTCGGCATCGCGGTGCACGTGCACCGACATCAGGATGCCGCAGCCGATCATCACCATCAGCATCGCCGAGCCGCCGTGGGAGACCAGCGGCAGCGGCACGCCGCCCACCGGGATCAGCCCCATCACCATCGCCAGGTTCACGAACACGTAGCAGAAGAAGTTGGTGGACAGCCCCAGCGCCACCAGCCGCCCGAACTGGTGCTGACATCGCAGCCCGATATAGAGGCCCCAGAAGGTGATCAGCATCAGCAGGCCCAGCACCGCATAGCTGCCGACCAGCCCGAACTGCTCGGCGAGCAGGGTGAAGATGAAGTCCGTCTGCTTCTCGGGCAGGAAGTCGAGCCGCCCCTGCGTGCCGTGCAGGTAGCCCTTGCCCCACACCCCGCCCGAGCCCAGCGCGATCTTCGACTGGATGATGTTGTAGCCCGCACCCAGCGGATCGCGCTCGGGATGCAGGAAGATCTCGATGCGCGATTTCTGGTAGGCGTGCAGGTGGTGGTAGACGATCGGCGCGGCGATCGCGAGCAGCCCGGCGAGCAGCGCCACCTTCCACCAGCGCAGCCCGGCGCCGAGGAACACCGTGCCGCCGATCGTCGCCGTGATCACCGCGGTGCCGAGATTGGGCTCCTTGAGGATCAGCGCCACCGGCAGCAGCACCGCGAGCGCCGGCGGGATCAGGAACAGCGGGTTGCCCATCCGCTCCCACGAGGCGCGCCGGAACCAGGCGGCGAGCGCCAGCACCAGCACGATCTTCATCATCTCCGACGGCTGCCACTGGAACGAGCCGATCGCGAGCCAGCGCCGCGCGCCGTTGCCCACATGGCCGAACCGCAGCACCGCGGCCAGCAGCACGACCCCCGCCGCGTAGCCGAGCCAGGCCAGCCGCGCGATGAAGCGGATATCGACCATCGCCACGCCCAGCATCAGCAGCAGCGCGAAGCCGAAGCGCAGCACGTGCCCGCCGGCATAGGGCCGGATCGAGCCGCCGGCGGCGGAGTAGAGCGCGACATAGCCGACGGCCGAGAGCAGGCAGAGCAGCAGCACATAGATCCAGCTGACCCGCCACAGCTTGCTGCCGAGCCCGCGCGCCTCCGCGCGCAGCAGCCGTTTCTCGAACAGGCTCATCGCGCCGCGACCCCCGCGGGCGCGGCCTCCCCTGCCGCCGCCTCGGCCGTCCCCATCTTGCCCGCTCCCGTCGTACCCATGGCCGTCGTGCCCATCGCCGTCGGGCCCGGCGGCGTGCCGCGCTGGGCCGGGTCGCGCCGCAGCACCCGCTCCATCACCGCCTTCGCCACCGGTGCCGCCGAGGCCGCCCCCTCGTTGCCATGCTCGATCACCACCGCCGTGGCGTAGCGGGGCGCGTCATAGGGCGCATAGGCGATGAAGAGCCCGTGCGGGCGCAGCTTCCAGGGCCATTTCGCGGTGTCGTAGCCGGCGCGATATTGCGCCTGCGAAACATCCACGACCTGCGCCGTCCCGGTCTTGCCGGCCATCGCCACCCCCGGGATGTCGAGCTTCACCGCCGCGCCCGTGCCGTGCGGGTCGTTGACCACCGCCCACATGCCCCCGCGCACCGCCTGCAGCCATTTGGGATCGAGGTCGAGCATCGGCGCGTCGCGCACCACCTCGTCGCGCACCAGCCGCGGCAGCAGCGCCCGCCCCGAGGCGATGCGCGCGACCATGGTCGCGAGGGCCAGCGGCGTCAGCAGCGTGAAGCCCTGGCCGATGCCGTGGACCGCGGTGTCGCCGATCGTCCACAGCCGGTGGCGCGCCCGCGCCCATTCCAGTGTCGGAATGAAGCCGGTCTGCGTCCCCGGCACCTCGAAGCCGAGCGGGGCGGCGAGCCCGAGCGCATGCGCCATCGTCGCGATGCGGTCGATGCCGGTGCGCATCGCCACGGTGTAGAAGAACACGTCGCAGGAATTCTGGATCGCCTGGTGCAGGTCCTGCTTGCCGTGTCCGCCGCTCAGCCAGCAATGGAACCGCTTGTTGCCGATATCGATGTAGCCGGGACAGAACACGGTGGTCTTGTCGGTGATCGTCCCCGCCTTCAGCGCCGCCAGCGCGACCGTCGGCTTGAAGGTCGAGCCCGGCGGATAGAGCCCCTCGGTGGAGCGGTCCTGCAGCGGCGCGCGCTCGTTGGTCACCCAGTCGTTCCACTGCGCCTGGCTCACCCCCTGGTTGAACAGCGAGGGATCGAACGAGGGGGTGGAGACCATGGCGAGCACCTCGCCGTTGGTCGCGTCGAGCACCACCGCGGCCCCGGTCTGCTCGCCCATCGCCGCGCGCAGGTCGGCGTGCAGCGCGGCATCGAGCGTGAGCTGCAGGTCCTTGCCCGCAACCCCCGCCTGCCGGTCGAGCCGGCGCACCACGCGCCCCAGCGCGTCCACCTCGAGCTGTTCCACCCCGGCGGTGCCGCGCAGCCGCGCCTCGCCATAGGCCTCCATCCCGGTGCGCCCGATGCGCATGCCGGGAAGGGCCAGCTGCGGGTCGCGGCGGACATCCTTCTGGTTCGGCCGCGCGACATAGCCGACGGTGTGGGCGAGCAGCCGGCCATAGGGATAGACCCGGCTGTGCCCGATATCGACCGCGACGCCCGGCAGCTCCGGCGCATGCACCTCGATGCGCGCCATCTCCTCCCAGGTCAGGAAGGAGCGCAGCGTCACCGGCACGAAGCGTCGGTGCTGGAACAGGTCGCGCATGATCCGCCGGCGCTCGGCCGGCGTGAGCCCGACGATCCGCTCGAAGGCGTCGAGCGTCGCGTGCACGTCGCGCGCCTCGCCCGCGATCAGCGACGCCCGCCACACCTGGCGGTTGTCGGCGAGCGGCAGGCCGAAGCGGTCGAGGATGCGTCCGCGCTCCGGCGCCAGCAGCCGGGCCGAGATCCGGTTCTTGTTGGCCATGGTGCGGTAGCGTCCCGCATCCACCACCTGCATCTGCCACAGCCGCTCCGCCAGCAGCCCGAACGCCGCCAGCTGCACGCCGCCGACGACGAGCGCGCGGCGCGCAAAGACGGAGGAGCGTCGCTGCTCGCGCCTAGGCATGGTCCGGCTCGGCCAGGGTGCGGTGCGCGTGCGCCAGCGGGAAGGCGAGCACCGGATAGAGTCCGACCGCGAGCATCGCGGTGGCGATCGCCGGCGTCATCGGCAGCAGCCGCATGCCGAGCACGACGCTGCCGCCCCAGGTGGCGGCCGCCGCGGTGACGGCAAGCCCCGCGAAGGCGAGCCAGACCCGCACGAAGCCCTGCCGCTCGAGGATCAGCCGCAGCTGCAGCGCCACGCCCTGCAGCGCCAGCAGCACCAGGATGTCGAGCCCGAGCGGCGCGTCCCCCAGCAGGTCGCACAGCAGCCCGAGCGCGAAGACAACGAGCGGCGGCAGCGCGGCCGGCCGGAACACCGACCAGAAGAAGACGCAGGTGAACGCGACCGCGAGCCGCAGCTCCGCCGCCGCCGGCAGCCCGAGCGGTGCCGAGATCAGCAGCAGCGCCAGCGCCGTGCTCGCGGCGGGGAAGGCGGCGCGCCCGGCCGCGTCGATGCGGCTGCCGAGCGTTGCCGCCGGCCTGATCCCGGGGGTGCGATCGCTCATCGCCGCGCGCGGTCGCGCGGCCCGGTCCCGGCCATCAGCCGCGCCCGTGACGGGGCGCCGCTCATGGCGGGCCGTCGCGGTGGTGCCGTGCCGCGGCTTCCGGCGCCAGCGTCGTCACCGAGCCGAAATCGAACAGGCGCACGAGGTCGAGCCGGTCGAGCCGCGCATCCGGCAGCACCTCGGCGACGTGGGCGCGGTTGTAATGGACGGTGCCGACCGGCAGGTCCGCCGGGAACACCCCACCCGCCGCGCTCGTCACCACCCGCTCGCCCTCGCGCGGCACCACCCCGTGCGGCCAGTAGGTCAGCCGCGGCAGCGCGCCGTTGGTGCCGATCATCAACGCCGGCGCATGGCTCGTGACCAGCATCACCGGCACCCGGCTGTTGAGGTCGGTGATCAGCAGCACGCGCGCGCTGCGCGCCCCCACCTCGGTCACCCGGCCGACCACGCCGCCCCCGTCCAGCGCGATATCGCCCTTGTGGACCGTATGCCCCTGGCGCAGCGCCACCAGTACCGCGTGCGCATAGAGCCCGCCCGTGTCGGCGACGATCGGCGCCGTGACGAAGGTCGCCGGCCGGCTCGGCATCCAGTGCAGCTGCGCCTCCAGCTCGCGGTCACGCAGCGCCAGCGCCTCGGCGACGCGCTGCCAGTGCAGCAGCCGCGCGTTGTCGCGGCGCAGCCGCACGTTCTCCGCCTGGATATCGGCGAGGTCGCGCACCCAGCCGATGCTGTTGCGCATCCGTACCAGCGGTCCGGCCATCGCGCCGTACATCGGCGCCAGCGCGTCGTCGAGCGCGACGCGCAGGCGCATCGCCAGCAGCGTGTCGGCCTTGCCCACCAGCACCAGCGCGAACGCCACGGCCATCAGCACCGGCAGCGTCAGCTTCGCCAGGGCCTGGCGCATCTGGATCGAGAGACGGATCACCCCGCCTAGTTACGCCCCCCCGCCCACGATTCCAAGAAACGTCGCCGGCCGGTCGGCCATGCGCCGCCGCATCACGCCCCGCCGGGTCATGCCCCGCCGGGTCAGGCCAGCGTGAACGGGCTTCCCGGCAGTGCCGCGCCGTCGGGCTCGCGCAGCACCTCGACCACGGTGCCCGGCGCGAGCCGCGGCAGCCGCAGCGCGAAGCCGTGCCGCCCCTCTCCATGGCCCGCCGCCGCCACGTCCTCGCGATAGGCGTTGGCCAGCACCCGCGCCACCAGCTCGCCGTCGGCGAGCACCAGCAGCGTCACCGGCGCGAGGCTCGCCCGGTCGTGGCGCGCCCAGCCCAGCAACGTGCCGCCGCACACCCGGTCGAGCTGCCCGAGCACCGCCGGCGCCTCAGGCCGCGAGCGGCAGGCTGGCGGCCGCCAGCAGCGCCCCATCCGCCGCCCG
>JAGWQN010000121.1 GCA_028869995.1 Rhodospirillales bacterium | reverse complement strand
TCGCATCAGTATCCTCTACGCCCTCAAGCACGACACCCGACGGGATCAGAGCTGCCGGATCGAGTCGCTTCCCCATGCCACCGATTCCCTTGCTGACCAGGGCACCGCGCACGCCAACTTCAGCAAAATTGAGTCAGAGCCGAAGTGGGACCCCGCCGCAGAACTGCACCAACGCATTGATATGTCGCCTGGAATTTCGTTCACCCTGGGGTCCCGGTAGGCATCGATCGGCGTCCAAGCGGGACCCCACGGATGAGCCGGATTAGATGGCCAATTCAATGGGTTTGAGAGTACCTTAGACGGGGTTCCACGTCGGCGCCCATTCACAAGCTGCTCACGGAAATGTGAGCGGGGGCAACTAGAGAGCATTTTCAGGCCCTCGATGTTAAAATTGGCGTAGAAACCGATTTTTACGATTTCCAAAATCGACTCTATTTCAAAGGAGGATTTGAAAGGCCATGGCGGAGAGGGTGGGATTCGAACCCACGGTACGCTTACACGCACAACGGTTTTCGAGACCGTCCCGATCGACCACTCCGGCACCTCTCCCGCGCGGCGCTCTTAGAAGATCGGATGCGCGCTTGCAAACGCTTCCGCCCGCCCCTTTCCCCGGCCGAAAACCGGGGTGTCGTTGACACCGGCCGCCCCGGCGCTATAAGCCGCGCTTCCCCGGCGGCGGGTGCTCTGCCGCCGGCCTGTTTTTTTGTCGTTTGCCGAGGCCACCATGTTCGCCATCATCCGCACCGGCGGCAAGCAGTACCGCGTCACCGAGAACGCCGTGCTGAAGGTCGAGAAACTTCCCGCCGAGGCCGGCGAGACGGTCACGTTCACCGACGTGCTTGCCGTTGGCGGCGAGGGTGCGCTCACGCTCGGCGCGCCCACCGTGGCCGGTGCAGCCGTCACCGCCACCGTCATCGCCCAGGACCGGCTCGAGAAGGTCGTGATCTTCAAGAAGCGCCGCCGGCAGAACTCGCGGCGCAAGGGCGGACACCGCCAGCACGTGACCGTGCTGCGCATCGCCGGCATCAAGGCCGCCTGACCAGGCCAAGGAAGGACCAGCACCATGGCACACAAGAAAGCCGGCGGCTCGTCGCGCAACGGCCGCGATACCGAAGGCCGGCGCCTCGGCGTCAAGAAGTTCGGCGGTGAGCACGTGCTTGCCGGCAACATCATCATTCGCCAGCGCGGCACCAAGATGAAGCCGGGCCAGAATGTCGGTCTTGGCCGCGACCATACGATTTTCGCCCTCGTCGAGGGCCGCGTCGCGTTCTCGCGTGCCGCCAATGACCGAGTTGTCGTCTCCGTCGACCCGCTGCCGGTGGCCGCGGAGTAACCGCGCCCGCCCCAATGCGAGAGCAATCCGGGGGTCGGCGCGAGCCGGCCCCTTTTTCGTATCGGCTCCATCGCGCGCCCCAGCATGAAATTTCTTGATCAGGCCAAGATTTATTGCTGCTCCGGCGATGGCGGGGACGGCGTGGTCGCCTTCCGGCGCGAGAAATACATCGAGTTCGGTGGCCCCGATGGTGGCGATGGCGGCCGCGGCGGCGACGTCGTCTTCACCGCCGTCGAGAACCTGAACACGCTGATCGACTTTCGCTACGCCCAGCATTTCCGGGCCCGCAAGGGCGGCAACGGTTCCGGTGCCGACCGAACCGGCGCCGCCGCCCCGGCGGTCGTCGTGCAGGTGCCCGTCGGCACCCAGATCTTCGACGAGGATCGCGAGATCCTGCTGGCCGATCTCGACCGGCCGGGCAAGCGCGTGGTGCTGCTGCGCGGCGGCGACGGCGGGTTCGGCAACGCCCATTTCAAGTCCTCGACCAACCGCGCGCCTCGCCGCGCGACGAAGGGACATCCCGGTGAGGAACGCTGGGTCTGGCTGCGCCTCAAGCTGATCGCCGATGCCGGGCTCGTGGGCCTGCCCAACGCCGGCAAGTCGACCTTCCTGGCGGCCGTATCGGCCGCCCATCCCAAGATCGCGGACTACCCCTTCACAACGTTGCACCCGCAACTTGGCGTCGTCCGCCCGGATGCCACGCGCGAGTTCGTCCTGGCCGACATCCCCGGCCTGATCGAGGGGGCGCACGAGGGGGCCGGGCTCGGCGATCGGTTCCTCGGCCATCTCGAGCGCTGCCGCGTGCTGTTCCACCTGATCGACGGGGCGGCGGGCAACGTCGTGCAGGCCTGGCGTACCATTCGCCGGGAGATTGCCGAATACGGCGGCGGACTGGCCGAAAAGCCCGAGATCATCGGCCTCAACAAGGCGGACGCGATGACGCCGCGCGAGATCGCGGCCCGCAAGGCAGCGCTCCAGCGCGCCAGCGGCGCCACGGTCCTCGTCCTCTCGGCCGCGGCCCGCCAGGGCACCGACGAGGCGGCCGCCGCCCTTGCCGCGGCGCTCGAACGTGCACGCGCCGAGGCGCCCGGCGGGCCTGCCGGCCACCCGCCCGGGAACACGCCGTGAACCTCGCTTCGGCGCATCGCATCGTCGTCAAGATCGGCTCGGCCCTGGTGGTGGATCCGGCGCTGGCGGCCCCGCGTGCCGCCTGGCTCGCGGGCATTGCTTCCGACATCGCGGATCTGCGCGAGCAGGGCAGGGAGGTCGTCGTCGTCTCCTCCGGCGCCATCGCGCTCGCCCGGCGTGCCCTGGGCCTGACCCGCCGCAACCTGCGCCTCGAGGAGAAACAGGCCGCCGCCGCAGTGGGTCAGATCCGCCTTGCCGGCGCCTGGACCGAGGCGCTCGCTGCGCGCGGCATCACCGCCGCCCAGCTCTTGCTGACGCTCGAGGATACGGAGGATCGCCGCCGCTACCTCAACGCCCGCGCGACGCTCGAAACGCTGCTCGGCCTTCGTTGCGTTCCGGTGATCAACGAGAACGACACCGTCGCCACGGCGGAGATTCGTTTCGGCGACAATGATCGCCTGGCTGCCCGCGTCGCCGAGATGCTGCGCGCCGACGCGCTGGTCCTGCTGTCCGATATCGACGGGCTCTACACCGCCGACCCCCGGCGCGATCCCGCCGCCGAGCACATCCCGCAAGTCGCCGGCCTCACACCGGCGATCGAGGCGATGGCCGGCGACCCGCCGCCCGGCTACTCCTCGGGTGGCATGCGCACCAAGCTCGCGGCCGCCCGCATCGCCACCGGTGCGGGTGTCGCCATGGCGATCGCGCTCGGCCACACCGATCGTCCGCTTTCGGCGATGCGCGATGGTGCGCGCTGCACCTGGTTCCTGCCGCAACCCGACGGCCACAGCGCCCGCCAGCGCTGGATCCTCGGCTCGCTCGCGCCCCAGGGAAGGCTGGTGATCGACGCCGGGGCCGTGCGCGCGCTGCGGGCCGGCCGTTCGTTGCTGCCGGCGGGTGTGCGCGGCGTCGATGGCGCCTTCGATCGCGGTGACGCGGTGGAGATCGTCAGCCCCGAAGGAGCCGCCCTTGCCCGCGGCCTGTGCGCCTATGCCAGCGCCGACGCCGTCCGCATCGCCGGTCACCGTTCCGCCGAGATCGAATCGATCCTGGGCTGGCGCGGCCGCGACGAGATGATTCACCGCGACGATCTGGTGCTGCTGCACGCCGCCGTGCCATGAAAGCGGCGGTGGAACACGCGATGACTCTCACCCCGACCGATGCCGAAGCCTGGATGCGCGAGGCTGCCGCGCGTGCCCGCGCCGCGTCCCGCGCCGTTGCCGTGGCCGGCGCCGAGGCGCGTGCTTTGGGCTTGCGGGCCGCCGCCCACTCGTTGCGGACGCATACCGAAGCCATCGTCGCCGCCAATGCGGAGGATATCGCCGCCTTCGATGCCGCCGGCGGAACCGCCGCGTTCCGTGATCGCCTCTTGCTCACGCCGGCGCGGGTTGCGGCAATGGCCCAGGGCGTGGAGACGGTCGCCGCTCTGCCAGACCCGCTGGGCCGTACGCTGGCCGCGTGGACACGGCCCAACGGCCTGCACATCGCCCGCATTGCCCAGCCGCTCGGGGTGGTCGGCATGATCTATGAGAGCCGACCCAACGTGGGCGCCGACGCCGCGGCGATCTGCCTCAAGTCGGGCAACGCGGTGATCCTGCGCGGTGGCTCGGACTCGCGGCGTTCCGCGGCCGCCATCCACGCCGCCTTCACGCAGGGCTGGGCGGGTGCCGGCCTGCCTGCCGACGCGGTGCAGACCGTGCCGACCGCCGATCGCGCCTATGTGGGCGCGATGCTGGCGGCCTCCGGCGCCCTCGATCTCATCGTCCCGCGCGGTGGCAAGGGGCTGGTCAGGCGCGTGCAGGCCGAGGCCCGGGTCCCCGTCCTTGCCCACGCCGAGGGTCTTTGCCACACCTTCGTCCATGCCGCCGCCGACCTCGCCATGGCACGGGCGGTCGTCGTCAACGCCAAGATGCGCCGCCCCGGCGTCTGCGGCGCCACCGAAACCCTGCTGATCGACCGCGCCGCCGCCGCCCGGCTGCTGCCGCCGATCGTGACGGACCTGGCCGCGCGCGGCTGCCGCTTCCGCGCCGACGCCGCGGCGCGCGAGATCTGCCCGGGCCTCGACCCCGCGCAGCCCGGCGACTTCGACACGGAGTGGCTCGACACCGTGCTCAACGTCGCGCTCGTCGACGGCGTCGCCGGGGCGCTCGTGCATATCGAGGCGCACGGCTCGTCCCACACCGAGGCGATCATCACCGAGGACGAGACGGCGGCTCGCGCCTTTCTCGACGGCCTCGATTCGGCGGTCGGCATGTGGAACGCGAGCACCCAGTTCTGCGATGGCGGCGAGTTCGGTTTCGGAGCCGAAATCGGCATCGCGACCGGCCGTATCCATGCCCGCGGCCCGGTCGGGCCGGAACAGCTCACGACATTCCGCTACGTCGTGACCGGCACGGGTCAGGTCCGGCCCTGAACCGTGGGCCCATGAACGCGACCGCTGCGCCGTTGCCTCGCTTCGGCGACGGCCGCGCCGTGCGCGTCGGCCTGCTCGGGGGTTCGTTCAATCCGGCGCATGGCGGTCACCTGCACGTCGCGCGGCTGGCCCTGGCCCGCCTGGGGCTCGACCAGGTCTGGCTGCTCGTCTCGCCCGGAAATCCGCTGAAGCCCCGCCGGGGGATGGCGCCGCTGGCGCAACGTCTCGCCGGCGCGCGTGCGCTCGTCGATGGCCGGCGCATCCTCGCCACCGCCATCGAGTGCGACCTCGGCACCCGCTATGCGGTCGATACGGCGCGCGCCCTGCGGCGCCGCTTCCCGCGCGTGCGCTTCGTCTGGCTGCTCGGCGCCGACAACCTCGTGCAGTTGCCGCGCTGGCACCGCTGGACCGAGTTCGCCGCCGCGATGCCCCTCGCCGTCGTCGCGCGCCCGGGTTGCGTGCGTGTCGCGCTCTCGGGGAGGGCTGCGCGACGCTTGCATTCGGCGCGCCGCCCGGTGCATGACGCGAATGGTCTGGCGGATCGCGCGCCGCCGGCCTGGGTGTTTCTGCCCGTGCGTCTGCACCAGGGCTCAGCCACCGCGATCCGTGCCGCGCGAGGAGAGCGACCATAGCCAGGAAGCCCGCTGGACCGGCCGGCGCCAAGCCGAAGAAGCGCACCGTGCCGGTGCCGAAACTGCCAGCCACGCCCGGCACGCCCCGCAAGAAGGCGGCGGCCGCCGGTCCGCGCAACCCGATCGCCGGCAAAGCCAAGGCTGTCGAACCTTCCCGCCTCGAGACGCTGGAAAGGCTCATCATAGCCAGCCTCGAGGATGACAAGGCGGAGGCGATTGTCGCGCTGGACGTCGCCGGCCGCGCCGCATTCGCCGACCGGATGATCATCGCCACCGGCATCGCCGACCGCCAGATCGCCGCCATGGCCCAGCACCTGGAGGAGAAACTCTCCAAGGCGGGCCTCAAGCGGGTGCAGATCGAGGGGGCCGCCGGATCGGACTGGGTGCTCATCGACGCCGGCGACATCGTCGTACACCTCTTCAAGCCCGACGCCCGCAACCTCTACGCGCTGGAGCGGATGTGGGGGCCGGAGCTCGACCAGGTACCAGGCTCCGCTGGCTGAGCTGCTGGTCGCCGTCGGCCGCGCCGGCAACGGCCCTGAAGCGGCGCTCTACGCCCAGTACGCGGCCCGCCTGCGCCCGAAACTGACCCTGCTCGAGCTTCCCGAGGCGCGCGGCACGCCCGCCGAGCGCCGGCGCCGCGAGGCGGAGGCGATCCTGGCCGCGCTTCCCGCACGCGCCTTCCTCGTCGCGCTGGATCGCGCCGGCCCGTCGCTCGCATCCGTCGCCCTGGCCCGCCAGCTGCAGGCCTGGCGCGCGCGCGGCAGCCTGGCTTTCGTGATCGGCGGTGCCGAGGGGCTGGACCCTGCCATCCTCGCCCGCGCGCAGGCGACGCTGGCCTTCGGGCCGCAGACCTGGCCGCACCTGCTGGCCCGCGTGATGCTCGCCGAGCAGCTCTGGCGTGCCCAGGCGATTGCCGCCAACCATCCCTATCACCGCGACTAGCGCCGCCAGCCTCTCCCGCCGCGTCGCGGTTGAACCACCACGCCCCGACCCTGTAGGACGTTGCCTCGCACGGAAATCGAGCATGTCTCCCGAACCCTCTGCCGCGAAACCCTTCTCCATGTCCGCACCCTTCGCCATGCTGGTCGTTCTCGATGGCTGGGGCTGGCGCGAGCCGGCGCCGGACAATGCTGTCAGCAACGCGCGCACGCCCAATTTCGACCGGCTCTGGGCCTCCGGCCCGCACGCTTTCCTCACCACGCACGGGCGCGATGTCGGGCTTCCCGAAGGCCAGATGGGCAACTCCGAGGTCGGCCACATGAATATCGGCGCCGGCCGCGTGGTGATGCAGGACCTGCCGCGCATCGACGCCGCCATCGCCGACGGCTCCCTGGCCGGCAACCCCGAACTGGCCCAATTCGTCGATGCGCTGCGCGCCTCGGGCGGCACCGCGCACCTGCTGGGCCTGGTTTCGCCGGGGGGCGTCCATTCGCACCAGAACCACGCCCTGGCCCTGACCAAGCACCTGGTGGCCCAGGGGATCAGGGTTGCGATCCACGCCTTTCTTGACGGCCGCGACACACCGCCGAGCTCCGCCCAGGCCTACCTCGCCGCGTTCGGCGCAGCCCTGCCGGACGGCGCCGCGATCGCCACGGTCAGCGGCCGTTATTTCGCCATGGATCGCGACCGGCGCTGGGAGCGTGTCGAGCGCGCCTATGCCGCGATGGCTTCCGCCCGGGGCGAGCACGCGCCGGACGCCGCGGCCGCCATCGCCGCGGCCTACGCTGCGGGTCACACCGACGAGTTCGTGCTGCCGGTGGTGGTCGCCGGCTATGCCGGCATGCGGGCGGGCGATGGCATTCTCTGCTTCAATTTTCGCGCCGACCGCGTGCGCGAGATCCTCGCCGCCCTGCTCGATCCCCGCTTCGACGGCTTCGCCCGCGAACCTGTCGCCTTTGCCGCGGCACTGGGCATGACGCGCTATTCCGACGCGCTGGCGGCGCTGATGCCGAGCCTCTTCCCGCCGCAATCGATGGCCAATCTGCTCGGCGGGGTGGTCGCCGCGGCGGGGCTCACCCAGCTGCGCATGGCCGAGACGGAGAAGTACCCGCACGTCACCTATTTCCTCAACGGCGGACGCGAGGAGGTGTTTGCGGGCGAGGAGCGTATCCTGATCCCTTCGCCCAAGGTTGCGACCTACGACCTGCAGCCCGAGATGTCGGCGATCCCGCTCGCCGATGCCGCCGTTGCCGCCATCGCTTCCGGCCAGTACAACCTGATCGTCCTCAACTTCGCCAACCCCGACATGGTGGGCCATACGGGCGTGCTCGCCGCGGCGATCAAGGCGGTGGAGACGGTGGACGCCCAACTCGGCCGCATCGCCGCGGCCGTGGCGGCGCGTGGCGGCGCGCTGCTCGTCACCGCCGATCATGGCAATTGCGAGCAGATGCTCGACCCGGCGACCGGTGGCCCGCACACGGCCCACAGCACCAATCGCGTGCCGGTGCTCCTCGCCGGGCGTCCCGGCGCCACGCTGCAGGACGGCCGCCTCGCCGACGTGGCACCGACGCTGCTGAAGCTGCTCGGCCTGCCGCAGCCTCCTGAGATGACCGGGCATTCCCTGGTGTGAAACGCCTCGCGCTCGCGGCCTTATTCGTGGTGGTGCCACTGGCGCAGGCCGCGTCTGCGCCGCCCCCGCTGCCCCTGCCACCGGCGCCACCGCCGCCGACGCCAGCCGAGCTGCGCGCGGCGGAAGCGGCGCAGCGGGCGCACCTGGCGCAGGAACGCGAGGCGGCCGCCCGGGCCGCCGCCGCTGCCGCGGCGGCGCGCAGCCTCGATGCCCGGCGCGCCAGGGCCGCGCGTGACCTGCGTGCAGCGGAGGAGCAGAGCCAGGTCGTCGCGACCCATGTCGCGCAACTGGCCGCGCAGCGCCGCGCCGCCGAAGCGGATCTCGCCTTGCACGCCGCGCGGTTGCGCCCGCTGCTGCCGGCGATGGAGCGTCTCTCCCTGGCGCCGGCGGCAACGCTCCTCGCCGCTCCTGGCTCGCCGGAGGACGCGGTGCGCGGTGCCATCGTGCTGCGAGGCATTGCCTTGTCGCTGGAGAGCGAGGCGGCGGCCCTGCGCCACCGCCAGGCGCAGCTCGCGTCGTTACAGCAGGCCCTCGCCGCCGCGGAGCCGGCGCTGCACGCGGCGGAGGCGCGCCAGGCGCGGGAAAGTCAGCTTCTGGATGCGGCCTTCGCCGCTGCCTCCGTCGACCAGGCTCAGGCCTCGGCCCAGGCCCAGGCCGAGGCGCGGGCTGCGGCCGACGCGGCGGGCCGGGCACGCAGTATCCAGGCGGCGCTGACGGCCATCGCCGAGGCCCGCGCCGCCGCCGCTCGACGGGCGGCTGCCGAGGCGGCGCGCCTGGCGC
>JAGWQN010000120.1 GCA_028869995.1 Rhodospirillales bacterium | reverse complement strand
GAGCCTCGCGCGCCGCCGCCGCCGCCTCGCCGAGGGCCGCGAGCTGCGTCTCAAGCGCCGGCAGGCGCGCCCCCGCCGCCTCGGCCGCGGCCAGCCTGGCGGCAAGTCCCGCGCGGGCGAGCAGGGCCCAGGCGGCGAACAGGATGGCGACGAGGCTCGCCGCCGCGAACAGGAGCGTGATCACAAATCGGGCATCGGGAACGGCCCGCGTGCCTGCTCGAACGCGTAGGCGAGTGCCAGCAGGCGCGCCTCGCTCCAGGCCGGGCCGGTGAAGGTGATGCCGTAAGGGTAGGGTTTCGTTTCGATATCTTCCCAATGGGTCACGAAGCCCGCCGGTACCTGCACCGAGGGATAGCCGGCCTTGGCGGCGAAGCCGGCGCCGGTGCGCGAGGGGAACAGGATCGCGTCGAGCCGGTGCTGGCGCAGATAGGGATCGATGCCGATCGTCCGGCTCGCCCAGATGTCCATCCGGCGCGCGCTGCGATAGGCAGGCTCCCCGAGGTCACCGCGGGTCAGGCTCGCCTCGCGCAGGAAATCCTGGCCGAAGCGAAGGCAGCGCGCGGCGTGTTCGTCGTTGAAGGCGACAATGTCGGCGAGCCCGCGCATGCGCCGCGCGCCCTTTTCCCACTGCGCCCAGTCGCGCAGATAGGCATCGACCCCCGCCTTCAGCTCATGCAGGAAGACGGTGGAAACGCGCTCGGGCGTGCCGCGCTTGGGGCTCAGCGGATTGGTGTTCAGCACCGCCATCTCCGTGCCGGGCCCGCCAACCCAGGCGCGCGGCTCGATGCCGGCGCGAACGATCACCGCGCCCTGGTCTTCGAGGATCGCGATCGCGTCCGCCATCACCCGCTTGGCCGAGGGCGAGAGCGCCCCGTACCAGGGGTCGTTGTTGTGCTCGGGGTCGGAGGGAACGCCGATCCGCGCTCCGCGCAGGGCGTCCGGATCGAGGGCGGCGAGGAAGCTCTCCGGGCGCTTCTGCCGGGCCGTCTTGGCGTCGCGCGGGTCGGGGGCGGCGATGACGTCGAGCAGCAGGGCTGCGTCCGCCACACTGCGCACCAGCGGCCCGGCGACGTCCTGGTTGTGCGAAATCGGAATGATCCCGGCCTGGCTCACGAGGCCAACGGTGGGCTTGACGGTGACCAGCCCGTTCTGGCTTGCCGGTGACAGCAGCGAGCCCGCGGTTTCGGTGCCGATCGCACCGGCACAGAATCCGGCTGCCACGGCAACGGCCGAGCCGGCCGAGGAGCCGCCGGTCGGCACCACCGGGATGGCGTTGCCGTCCACGTCCGGCGCCCAGGGATTGCGGCACTGCCCGCCGAGGGAGGAATAGCCGGTGGGCATTCCGACGGCCATCATGTTGGCCCATTCGGTCAGGTTGGCCTTGCCGAGGATGATGGCCCCGGCGCGGCGCAGGCGTGCCGTGACGGTTGCATCGCGCCGCGCCCGCGCTTCCTGCATCGCCGCGGAGCCCGCCGTCGTCGGCTGGGCGTCGCCGGTCGCGACATTGTCCTTGAGCAGGATCGGCAGGCCCTCGAGCGGGCGGCGCGCGCCCTTGCGCGCGTCGGAGGCGCGGGCGAGCGCCTCGGCCTCGGCATTCAGATGGCGGATCGCGTTGAGGCGCGGCCCCTTCTGGTCGAAGCGCGCGATGCGTTGCTTATAGGCGCGCACCAGCGCGAGCGATGTCGTGCGCCCCGCTTGCAGCGCTTCCAGCAGTTGCGTCATCGTTTCGTTCATTCGGTCCTCTCCTCGGCATGCACGCGCAGGATAGCCACCAGCGCCAGTACCGGTGCAATCGCGAAGCCGCCATAAAGGGCCATCGCCGCCTGCCCGGTGTCGGCCGGGATCGTGACCCCGGCGAGATTGGTCACCATGCCGGCCAGCGCCGAGCCGAACGCGTTGGCGAGGGTGATGACGACGGTGATGCAGGAAGCGGCAAGTTCCTTCTCCCCCGCCGGCGCGGTCAGGAACACGCGCGCACCGAGCTGCGGCCAGCACAGCCCGATCCCTGCTCCGAGCGCGAGCAGGGCAGCGCCGATGCCGAGCAGCGTGCCGTCGCGCGTCCCGGCGTGGCGCGGCAGCAGCAGCGCCAGACCGATCAGCGCCAGGAGTTGCGCCACCGGTCCGAGCAGCATCGCGAGCCGCCGCCGCGCGCCGTCGGTGCCGGAACTGGCCAGCGACCCGAGGCTCCAGCCGCCGGCCATCAGCGCCGACATGTAGCCCGCGTCGAGCGGCGTGAGCCCATGCAGATTCTGCAGGAAATAGGGAATGTAGATCTCGGTCACCACGGCGATGAGCAGGAAGCTCTGCGCCGCATAGGTGCCGCCCAGGCCGCGGGTCGGATCGAGCGCGCCGCTCGGCAGCAGCCGCGTGCCCGCCGCCTCGCGGGCCCGGAACCAGGCGATGCCGCCCGCCGCCACGATCAGCCCGACCAGGCTGCCCTGCCAGCTTGTCGCCGAGCCGCCGAGCGCTACCGCCATCGCACTTCCCGCCAGCAGCAGCAGGTTGCCGAGCGCCAGCCGCCTGGCCGGTGCTGCGGGCAGGGGTTGGCGCGGCAGCGACAGCTCGACCACGATCCAGAGGATCGGCACCGCGCCCGCGAGCGAGAAGAATGCACCCCGCCACGCCCCGGCCTCGGCGAACAGCCCGCCCACCGCCGGCCCCGCCATGGTCGCCAACCCCCAGACCACGGAGATGACCGCCATCGCCCGGCTCCACAGCCGGCGAGGGAACAGGGCGCGCACCATGGAGAAGGAGAGGGCGGAGAGCATGCCTCCGCCCAGCCCCTGGACCAGCCGGCCCGCGAGCAGCCAGCCCATGCCGGTTGCGGTGGCACAGAGCAGGGCGCCGGCGGCGAACAGCGCCATCGCGATCCGATAGGCCGTGCGCGGACCGCGGCGTGCCAGCAGGGTGGCACTGAGCGCCCCAGCGACCAGGGACGCCACGACATAGATCGTCGTGCTCCAGGCGAACCAGCGCAGCCCGCCGATCTCGCGCACCACCGTCGGCAGTGTCGTGGTGACGATGAAGGTGGCGATGGAGAAGACAAACGTGCCGCCGCCCAGGGTCGCGGCGGGGCCGAGATGCGTGCGCGTCAGCATCTCCCGCCAGCTGCCTGGCCGTCGTGCCTCGTCGCCGTCCTCGTCGTCGTTCATGCCGGCCGCATCCGTCCCCCCCGCCGGCGATACGCACGCTGTTGCATGCTTTTCACCCGGTGCCGCCTCAGCGCCCGAGGCGCGCGTGCAGCTTCGCGGCCAGGGTGTCGAGATAGGGGTCGTCGATGCCAAGCTCCGCCAGCCCGTCGCGGGTGTTGAAGAGATAGTCGGCGGCGCTGCCGAGCGGGCCGCGGGCGGTGGCGAGATGCTCGATCACCGTGGCCTCGTCGAGATCGCCGGCATAGGAGGGGCCGGCGGGGTTGATGGTAAAGGCGATGGCCCAGCCCGCGTCCGCGCCCTCGGGCGTCGCAAGCTTCACCCAGCGAGGGATGTAGCCGTCCGCCACCATCTCGCGCCGCCAAAGGATGGCGAGTTCAGCCGGCGCGTCAGCGGGATCGAGGTCGAGCGCGACGCCCTCGCAGGTGCCGCCGGCAACCAGGCCGAGCATCAGCCCCGGATGTTCCGGCGTGCCGCGCCCGCCGCGGGCCAGCAGGCAGAAGGAGCGGTGCCAGCCTTGCGCCACGACGCGGCGCCGCTGCACCACGTGCATGGTCGGGTTCCACAGCAGCGAGCCGTAGCCGAACACGGCGTAACGGGCGTCGGCGGGGCGCTCGGCCAGAACCTGCGCCAGGCTCGCCTCGCGCTGGGCGTCGGTGAACACCTGCGTCTGGGGCATGGTGGCGCGAACCAGGGCCTCGAGCTGGCCCGAGAGCAGGAACTCGCGGGTCAGCGTCGTGCTCTTGCCGGCACCACCGGGCGGCGGGACCGGCGGCGGAACTCTGGCCGGCCTCAATGGGCGTCTTTGGCGAGGATGTCGCGGATCTCGATCAGGATGTCCTCGGTCTTCGGCCCGGGCGGCGGCGGCGGTGCGGGCGGCGCCGGCTGGCGCAGCCTGGCCAGCGCCTTGACGACCCAGAAGATGGCGAATGAGACGATGAGGAACTGGATGACGGCGTTGACGAAGACGCCGACATTGAGGGTCACGGCGCCCGCCTTCTGCGCTGCCGCCAGGGTCGGGAAGACCTTGCCCCGCAGCGTGACGAAGACGTTGGTGAAGTCGATGCCGCCGATCAGCAGACCGATCAGCGGGTTGATGATGTCCTTGACCAGCGAATTGACGATCGTCGTGAAGGCGGCGCCGATCACGATACCGACGGCAAGGTCGACCACGTTGCCGCGCATGATGAAGGCGCGAAACTCATCCACCCATCCGGGCGTCTTCACCGGCATCGCCATCGGACTCCCCCAGGAACGTTACGAGCGCCGTCTATATCGGGCCGCCGGGCGCCGTGCCAGCCTCGATTTGAGCCGTGCGGCCCGGCAGGCCTGCCGGTGTGTCCCCCTGCCGGCTTCCCGGCCGGCAGGGGGCCGTCCCGTGAGCGGCCTCAGCGGGCGCGGTTGTCCACCAGATCCGCGACCACCGCCGGATCGGCCAGCGTCGACGTATCGCCCAGGCTCTCCGTCTCGTTGGCTGCGATCTTGCGAAGGATGCGCCGCATGATCTTGCCCGAACGGGTCTTCGGCAGGGCAGGGGCCCATTGGATCGCATCCGGCGCCGCGATCGGCCCGATCTCCTTGCGCACCCAGGCGACCAGTTCCTTGCGCAGCTCCTCGCTGGGCTCCTCGCCCAGCTTGAGCGTGACGTAGGCATAGATGCCCTGGCCCTTGATGTCGTGCGGGAACCCGACCACCGCCGCCTCCGCGACCTTGGTGTGCGCGACCAGCGCGCTCTCGATTTCCGCGGTGCCCATGCGGTGGCCGGCGACGTTGATCACGTCGTCAACCCGTCCGGTGATCCAGTAGTAGCCATCGGCATCGCGGCGGGCGCCGTCGCCGGTGAAGTAGAGGTTGCGGAAGGTCGAGAAGTAGGTCTGCACGAAGCGATCGTGATCGCCGAACACGGTGCGCATCTGCCCGGGCCAGGAATCGGCGATGCAGAGATTGCCCTCGCACGCACCCTGCAGCTCGTGACCCTCGCCGTCGACGATCACCGGCTTGACGCCAGGCAGCGGCAGCGTCGCCGAGCCGGGCTTGAGCGCCGTCGCGCCCGGCAGCGGCGAGATCAGGATGCCACCGGTTTCCGTCTGCCACCATGTGTCGACGACCGGGCAGCGATGCTCGCCAACGACGCGATGGTACCAGAGCCAGGCTTCCGGGTTGATCGGCTCGCCCACCGTTCCGAGCAGGCGGATCGACTTGCGCGAGGTCTTCTGCACCGGCGCCTCGCCATCGCGCATCAGCGCGCGGATCGCCGTCGGAGCGGTGTAGAAGATGTTGACCTTGTGCTTGTCGCAGACCTGCCAGAAGCGCGAACTGTCGGGATAATTCGGCACGCCCTCGAACATCACCGTGGTGGCGCCGTTCGCGAGCGGGCCATAGACGATGTAGCTGTGGCCGGTGACCCAGCCGACATCCGCCGTGCACCAATAGATGTCGCCGTCGTGATAGTCGAAGACGTATTGATGCGTCATCG
>JAGWQN010000119.1 GCA_028869995.1 Rhodospirillales bacterium | reverse complement strand
TTCAGCACCTGCGTCATGTAGGCCTGGCCGAGATAGTCCGACAGCGCCGAGCCATAGCCGATCGCCCACGGCTTCGGGTCGCTCTCATAGGCCTCGGCCGGCAGCGGCATGTGCTGCTCGTAGTTGTAGTGGTAGTACTCGCGAGGCACGGCCGCGAAGGCCGCGAGCACCGCCGGGTCGGCGTGGCCAAAGTGTGATTTCAGGTAGCTGGCAATGAGCTTCAGGGCTGCCGGCCGCCGATCCTGGATCGCCTGGAACTCGGCCGGCGGGATTTGGGCCGGCCGCCCGCCCGCCTGCATCGCGGTCTCATAGGCTTGCAGCGTCCAGCCTCCCTGGCTGACGTCCACGCCCGGCACGCCGCTGGCTGCGCTCGCGGGGGCGGTGGGAGGCGAAGAGGGCGCCTGGCCCGTTGCCGCAGGTGTCGTTGTTGCGGGCGCTGGTGTGGTCTGGGCCTCGGCGTCGGCCGCCGCGGCGAGAAACGGTGCCGCGATGGCGGTCGCGACGATGCGGCGGCGTGTCAGCTCTCGGTTCAATTGTCGCTCCTCGCGCCCGGGAAAGTAAGTGCGGCCACTCCATAGAGCAGCGCCGCCGCGCTGAGAACCACCGCAAAGCCATGCTCGAACGCGAGAAGGTTCGCCAGGGGCGTCGCGACCACCGAAAACGCGCCGTTGAGCGCCCAGGCCCAGGGCAGGAAGGGCCCGCGCCGGACCCGCCCGAGGCCGAGCGGAAAGGGCAGGCCCATGACGAACGCGATCGGCGCCACCGCCAGCAGCACCAGTGCGGCGCGGGCCGGCAGCGGCCAGCCGAGCGTCGCCAGCATCGCGGGCCAGGCGGCGAAGCGCATTGCGAGGACCCAGGCAACGACCGCGGCAGCGGCGATGGCGACGGCTCGGTGCGGTCGTCCGATCATGCCGCTCGCCAGACTGCCGAGCCCCGCCGAGATCAGCATCCCCGCGAGGATCATGGCAAAGCCCAGCGTCGCATCGTCGAGGTAGAAGCTCGCGTCCTGGATCAGCACCAGTTCGATGAAGAGAAAGCCCAACCCGAGCGCGGCGAAATACACACAGGCGCGGCCGGTCCCCTGCCCGCGCAGCCGTCGTCCCGCGAGCAGCGGCAGCACGAGGACCGCCAGCGCGATCGCTGCCGCCTGGGCCAGGACCGCGAGATTGACCAGGGGCCCGAGCTCGGCCTGCGGCAGCAGCTCGATCCGCCGCAGGATCAGGCCGAGCTGGCCGAGGCGCAGCACGTCGTAGAAGAATGGCCGGTCGAGGGTGATCGGCGAGAGGTCGAAGGCGCGGCCGGAGGCGGTCGGCCTGCCTGCGATCGTGGCTGGCGCCTCCTCGGCGATGGCGTCGTGCGGCCCGCCGCCGCTCTGCACCTGCCCGGTCGTAAAGGAGACCGGCGGCAGATCGTTGTAGATGTTGGCTCGCGAGGCGGCGACGTTCATGCCCTTGTAGAAGCTGACGTCGAAGGAGCGATCGTCGCAGAACTTGCGTGCGATCGCGATGCGCGCCGCTCCGAAGGGGCTGGCCGAGACCAGGACGCGCGCGTTCCATGCTGAGCGGTAGACCAGGAGGTGGGCGGCGGGATGCCCGATGCCTGCCTCGTCGAGCGCCAGCCGCGCCGTCGCGAGGACGCGCAGCGTGTAGGCGGGGAACTCACGGATCGAGATCGGAACGGAAAGGATCCCTCGCGGGCTCAGGTGGCGCAGATAGGTCGCCATGGCCTCGGCGGCGAAGGCCGTGGCGTTGGGCGCGTCGGCGTTCAGGAAGTCGGGCGCGATGTCGATGATGTCCCAGCTTCCACGGCGCGCCGCTGCGACGGGCGAGGCGCCGGAGACAGGCCCCGCGAGGCGTGCCGCCCGTCGCAGGGTCGGGTCCGGTTCCACGGCCGTGACCGAGCCGGCTCCGAGCTTCTTCGCTTCGAGGATGCGCCAGCCACCCGAGGTGCCGATGAGCAGCACGCGCGGATGGCGGACCAGCCGATAGGGCAGCGCATCGAGTTCGCTTGGTGCGAAGCCGACATCCGCGCCCCGCGGCGGCACCAGGGCGGTCAGTCGGTCGCCGTCGCGATAGAGGCCGAGGGCGCGTGGCGGGCCGCTCATGCCGAGCATCGCGGCGTCGTTGGAGACGTCGATATCGACCCGCTCGGTGAAGTCGTTGAGCACCATGAACAGGCCGCGCGGCGACAGGGTGGTCGCGACGACGCGGCTGCCAGGCACGTGCAGCGGCGCGTAGATCGCCTTGAACTCAGAAAATCTGCCGGGATTGGCGAGCAACAGCGGCGCGCCGGCCACAAGAAGGGTGGCGCCCGCGGCCAAAGTCGGCCAACGCCCCCGGGCCGCCATGGCAACCGGCACCAGCAGCACCAGGGGCAGGCTGAAGGGCGGGACCACATACATGGCGGCAAGGATCGCGAGCGCGCCCGAGCCTGCACCAAGCAGATCCGCGGCATAGACACGCCCGAGCCGGTCAGGGGCGGCGATGAAGGAGAGGCCCACGAACAACCCCGCCAGCACGAAGGCCGGCAACAGGCAGGCGTAATAGAGCAGGATGTTGAGGAACTCGTCGCCGAACGTCGCCGGGTTCTGCAGGCGCAGCGGGTTGAACGGATCCAGATCCGCGGCAAACGCGCCGAAGCCGATCGCCAGGATCAGCCCCGCGGGCAGCCAGGCGAGCACTGTTTTCGCATGTCGCTCGAACCAGGCCTCGGCCAGCGCCAGCACGACGCCGGAAACAGCGAAGCCGGCAAGCACGATGGAAATGACCCAGTAGCCATAGGCGGACCAGGTCGCCACCGCGAAGGCGCGGGTGAGCGCGATCTCGAAGCCGATTGTCGCGGCGGAGACGAGATAGAGCGGCAGCATGCTAGCGCGGCCAGATTTTTCGTTGCAAAAACGAAAGTAGAAGCGCGTCAAAACGATGCGGCGCGTCGACAAACATCGCGTGGCCCACGCCCTGCATCACCGCGGTCTCGACACGGGGATCGTGGCGCGCGACGTTGGCAGCCTGCGCCGCAAGCCAGGGACGGACAACGTAGAGCGCCGGCTTCTGCGTGCCGTAAAGAGCGTCGCGCCAGTAGCTGGGCGGTTCGGGATAACGCAGCAGCTCCTCGGCGGCCCATTGCGGCGTGACCAGCGTCGCTCGCGTGAGTCGCTCGAGATAGGCGGGCGACTGGGGGCGGAGGAACATGCTGCGCACGAAACCCCGCATGAAGACGGGCCAGGGAGGCGGCGTGCCCGGGCGGGGCGGCGAGGCGGTGGGCCAAGGCCGCTCGCCCACCGAGTTGTCGACCAGCAGCAGCCCGGCGACGCGGGCGTCGCCATGGGTGTGGACATAGGCGAGCACGTCGAGCACACCCAGCGACCAGCCACCGAGCAGCACGGGGCGGGGTCCCAGCAGGGCCAGCAGTTCAGCGATATCCTGGCCGCGGCGCTGGTCGTTATAGCCGGTGCGTGCGACGTCGCTGCGGCCCTGGCCGCGCGGGTCCAGGGCCACCACACGGTAATGCGCTGAGAAGGCCCTGATCTGATGGGCAAAGATCCATGCCGGCATGGTCCAGCCGGGGATCAGCACGATGGTTGGCCCCGAGGTGGCGCCAGCGACGATCGCGTGCAGCCGAACGCCATCGGACGTGTGGAAAAAGAGGTCGCTGCCTGGCACGGGCGCGGCCCGTGCAGGAAGGGCGACCGCCAGCAGGCAGAGCAGCAGCGTTGCCCGGATGGCGCGCATGGCGTTCACTGGCGCGCCAGGCATGGTTCTGTCAACGGAGCGCCCTATGCGGCCATTGCGCGATGCCGAGTCCTCCGACCATTCGCCTGATGGTGCCGCGCCGCAGCGCCGCCGCGCACTGCTCGCGATTCTCGTCATCCTGCTCCTCGGCATCGCCGGCTGGTGGATTTCGCAGCGGCTGCGCCAGGCGAGCAGCATACAGGATTGCGTGATGCAGGGACGGCACAATTGCGCGCCGGTCGGCAACTAGAGCCCCGCCGGGGCGAATGGAGTTGTCCGAGCGGGCGGCCCCGCGCAGGGGGGAGCCGTATCCCTGGCAGCCTGCGCTGAACCGAAGCCGGCCTGCGTCAGGCGCCGCACAGGGTCCGGGTGACATCCAGCAGCACATTGGCGCCGGCCACCAGATCGTCCGCCGGCGTGTGTTCGCGCGGGTTGTGGCTGATGCCGCCCGCACTGGGCACGAAGATCATCGCCGTGGGGCAGAGGCGTGCCATCATCTGCGCGTCGTGCCCCGCTCCCGACGTCATGCGCCGGCTGCGCAGCCCGCGCCGGGTGGCGGCCTGCTCGATGGCCGCGACGACGGTGCCGTCGAACGCGACGGGCGCGAAGCGGGCCAGGCGCTCGGCGTGGATCGTCACCCCCTCGGCCGCCGCCAACTCTTCAAGATAGCGTGCCAGCGCCGCTTCCTCCTCCCGTAGCCGCTCCTCGTCCGGGTCGCGCAGATCGACGGTGAAGCTCGCGCGGGAGGGCACGACGTTGATCGCATTCGGTTCGAACGTCATGCAGCCGACGGTGGCGACGGTCGGCGCGTTACCCCGCGTCACGCGGTCGCGCAGGAACGTCACCACCCGGGCGGCCGCCTGCCCTGCGTCGTGGCGCATATGCATCGGCGTGGTGCCGGCATGGTTGGCTTCGCCCTCGATGGTCACGCGTTGCCACGAGATCCCCTGGACATTCTCCACCGCGCCAATCGGGATGCCCTGGTGCTCGAGCACCGGTCCCTGCTCGACATGGATTTCGAGGTAGGCATGCGGGCGCAGAAAGCCCGGCTCCTGGGCGCCCGCATAGCCGATGCGCGCCAGTTCCTCGCCCAGCACCGTGCCATCCGTGCCCGTCGTCGCCAGCGCCTCGGCTGCGCCGAGTCCACCCGCATAGGCGAGCGAGCCCAACATGTCAGGTGCGTAACGAACGCCCTCCTCATTGGTGAACGCGGCGACCGCAAGCGGCCGCTTCGGGTGCGCCCCCGCCGCCTTGAGGGTCTCGATGACCTCAAGGCCACTGAGCACGCCGAAGCAACCATCGTAGATCCCGGCATTGATGACCGTGTCGATGTGCGAGCCGAGCATCACGGGCGCGGCTTCGTCGGCGTCCGTCCGCCACAGCCCGATCAGGTTGCCGACGCGGTCCACCAGAACCTCGAGCCCGGCCTCGCGCATCCAGCCGCCGACCCGGTCGCGGCCCTGCCGGTCGGCATCGGAGGCGGCGAGCCGGGTGAGCTTTCCCGCCTCGTCGCGGCCGATCTCCCCCAATGTCCTGAGACGATTCAGCAGGCGTTCGGCGTCGATGTCGAGGTCACTCATCGTAAAGCTCCGGGATGGACGTCCGCGCCGATCGGCAGGCGATCGCGCGCGAGCTGGACCAGGAAGTTGGTGCCGCCGCGCAGGGCCAGGTCGTTGAAGTCGTAGCGGGGATGATGCAGCGGCGGTGAAGCCTCGCCGTTGCCGATGAAGACGAAGCAGCCGGGCACATGCTGGAGGAAGCGGGCAAAATCCTCCGAGGCCGGGTTCGCGGCGAACGTTTCGATAACGTGATCGATGCCGGGCGTGACCCGCGCCGCCCGGAGCGCCGCCGCCGCGGCCGAGCCATCGTTGACCGTCGGCACGAACTCCCGCGTGTAGGCGATGTCGCACCGCACGCCATAACCGGCGGCCGTGCCGGTGGCGATGCGCCGGATCTCCGCCTCGATCGCCCGGCTCGCGTCGGGATGGAACGTCCTCGCGTCGCCGCGAATGCGCGCCATCCCTGGCAGCACATTGCGTGTGCCGTCCGTCACCAGCTCCGTCACCGAGACCACGGCCGTCTCGTCCGGCGCCAGGCGGCGCGAGACGATGGTCTGCAGACCCAGCACCAGCGAACACGCGGCGACCATCACCTCGCGGCCGGCGTCGGGTCGTGAGGCATGGCCGCCCACGCCGGTCAGCACGATGTCGAAATTGTCTTCAGCCGACATCACCGCGCCGCCGCGCGCGAGCAGCGTGCCGACGCCAACCCCTGGCAGGTTGTGCAGCCCATAGATCTCATCGAAGGGGAACCGTTCCAGCAGCCCGTCGCCCAGCATCGCCAGCGCGCCCTTGCCCCACTCCTCGGCCGGCTGGAAGATGAATCGCACGGTGCCGTCGAAGCCGCCCTGGGCCGTGAGGATGCGCGCCGCCCCGAGCAGCATCGTCGTGTGTCCGTCGTGCCCGCAGGCATGCATCAGCCCCGGGTTGCGCGAGGCGTGCCCGAGTTCGCCCTGCTCGGCGATCCGCAGCGCGTCCATGTCCGCGCGCAGGGCGATCGAGCGCCCGGCGCCGCCGCGCCGCAGCGTCGCCACGACGCCGGACCCGCCCACGCCTTCCACGACGTCGTCGACGCCAAACGAGCGCAGCCGCTCGGCGACCAGGCGGCTGGTCCTGTGTTCCTCGAAGCCGAACTCCGGGTGGGCGTGGAAGTCGCGCCGCCAGTCCTGCAGTTCGGACCAGAACCGATCCCCGACGTTCATCCGCTCGCCTGGTCTCGGACCGGTTGGGCCTGCGGGCCGGGCGTGGGGCTGGAGGCTGTCGTTTCCCCCGATTTGAGGACCAGATCCGGCATCACCAGCGCGACGACGAACCCGACGGCGACGAGAGCGGCGCAGGCGCCGAAGGACCAGTGGAAGCCGTTCGCCAGCGCTGTGCGGGCCGCCTGCTGCATGGCCGGCTTGAGGCCGGCAAGTCCGCCCTCCTGGCGCAGCGTGCCGAGATCGAGCGCCGGCAGGCCGGCGGCCGCGAGGCTCGAAGCGAAGCGGCCGGTCAGCAGGGCTCCAACCAGGGTCGAGCCGAAGGCGCCACCCATGGCGCGCAGGAACAGCAGCGCTCCGGTCGCGGCGCCGACGTCGCGTCGTTGCGCGGCACTCTGCACCGTGACCAGGCTTGCCGGCATGCACACGCCGATGGCCAGTCCCAGCAGCGCCATGTAGGCGACGAGCAGCCCGAGCGAGGTCCCTGGCCCGGCGCTCGCGAGCAGCACGAAGCCCAGGATCGCCGGCGCCAGCCCGCCCAGCATGATGCCGCGCGTCTTGCCGAAGCGCCGGCAGAGATCGCCGGAGACAATGGCGCCGAGGACATTGGTGCCGAGGAAGGGAACGATCATGGTGCCGGAGACGGCGGCATCGGCCCCGCGCGCGAGCTGGAAGAACAGCGGCAGCAGGAAGGTTGCGCCAAAGATCACCGCCGAGCACGCCGCCGAGATGGCGATCCCCGAGCTGATTCCGCCGTTGACGAAGAGCCGTGGCGGCAGCAGCGGATCCGGCGCCACCCGTTCGCGCACCACCAGCAGGGCCAGCAGGCCCAGCATCGCCGCCGCGAGCCCGACCATCGGGGGCGCCGTCCAGGCGAACTGCGTGCCACCCCAGCTCATCAGCAGGAGGAAGCTGGTGATCACGGTCGTGAGCAGCGCCGCCCCTGCATAGTCGATGCGCAGGTTCCCGCCGCGCGGCTTGAGAAGCTTGAGCGCGCGGTTGGACAGCACCAGCGCAAGGATGCCGATCGGCAGATTGATCCAGAAGATCCAGCGCCAGGACAGCGCGTCGGTCATCCACCCGCCGAGGATGGGCCCCAGCACGCTGGCGACGCCCCAGGTGCCGGCCATGTAGCCCTGATAGCGGCCACGCTCGCGTGGGGCGACGACGTCCGCGATGGCCGACTGGGCCATCGTCATCAGCCCGGCGCCGCCGATACCCTGCAGCGCGCGCGCGGCGATCAGCTGCATCAGCGATTGCGACAGCGCACAGAAACAGGAAGCCGCGACGAAGATCACGATGGCCGGGATCAGCAGGGCGCGTCGCCCGAAGACGTCCGAGAGCTTGCCGTAGATCGGCGTCGTGGCGGTGGAGGTCAGCAGATAGGCTGCGACGATCCAGGCGAGATGGTCGAACCCTCCGAGATCGGCCGCGATCGCCGGCACGGCCGGCACCACGACCGTCTGGTCGATCGCCGCCATCAGCATGCAAAGGAGGATGCCCAGGATCACCCGCTTGATCTCAG
Organism: Rhodospirillales bacterium; assembly: GCA_028869995.1. Lineage (GTDB taxonomy): Bacteria > Pseudomonadota > Alphaproteobacteria > Acetobacterales > Acetobacteraceae > JAJXXT01. Next base: position 16,034 of record JAGWQN010000119.1, on the reverse strand, counting down.
CATGTGAGAAGCGCGGCAGATCGAACTCGGGATCGTTGATGTCGAGCGGTCCGTCGTCCCCTTGCGGGTTTGCGGTCAGGTGCGGGACCGGGGCGTCCATCGCTGTCTTCGCGGATGCGGCATCAAACTATCTAACGCCCTGTGACGTTGCCACGCCATGCCGGTTCTGCAGGGGTGCCGTTACCTGTCATGCTTCTGAAGATACGCAGAAAAAATAAGCGCCCGCCGGGGCCATGGTCCCCAGCGGGCGCTGCAGCGGGAAGTCGCCACCCGAAACGACCCCCCACTCGATACGGCGGCGGTCACCCGTATGACGACGTAACGGACCTCATCATTGACGCCAGCCTTGGTTTGTCGGCGACGGGAGCACCCCTCCGCCCCGCCGACAGGAGCACCATGCCTCGCGGCGTCGTCGCGATCCAGAAAACAAACGTTGTCTAATTTTAAGTTTGGTTGCCTTGCTTGCTGGCCTGTTGCTCCGGCTCGAATCCCATGGCAGCGCCGTTCATGCAGTAGCGCAGGCCGGTCGGCCGCGGCCCATCAGGAAAAACGTGGCCAAGATGGCCGCCACAGCGAGCGCAGTGCACTTCCGTCCGGGTCATGAACCACGACCGGTCCGTGGTTGTGGCAACCGCTTCCTCGATCGGAGCCCAGAAGCTCGGCCAGCCGGTGCCGCTTTCGAATTTGGTCGCAGCGTCGAACAGCGACGCTCCGCACCCGGCGCAGACAAAGACGCCGGGTCGCTTTTCGGCGTTGAGCGGCGACGTGCCGGCCCGCTCCGTGCCGTGCTGGCGCAGAACGCGGAACTGCTCCGCCGTCAGCCGCTGGCGCCATTCCTGCTCGCTCATGATCACGCTCTCAGCCATCCCTACCTCCTCGGTTGGATTTGGGGTCACCCGTGCAAGGGGTCAACGCGCCAACGCCCCGGCTGTTGCAGGGCTCAGAAACCGCGGAACTCGCTAAACGAGGCGGCGGGCACGCGGTCGGTGCGCAGCGCGTTGGCGGGCGACGCCGCGTCCTCGTAGCCGATCGCCATGCCGCAGATGATCTGGTCCTGCTCGGCCACGCCGAGCAGGCGGCGGATGGCCCGCGGATGCTCGGCGAAGACCGCCATCGGGCAGGTGTCGAGTCCGCGCGCGCGGGCGGCCACGGCAAGGGTTTGCAGGAACATGCCGAGGTCGAGCCAACTGCCGATCGCAAGCCGGCGTTCAGCCAGCAGCAGCAGGCCGACCGGCGCGCCGAAGAAACGCAGGCTGTGCTCGACATGTGCGCGTGCCTTGTCGCGCTCGCCGCGGCCGATGCCGATGCCGAGCAGCCCATACAGGTCCCAGCCGATTTTGCGGCGCCGGCTGACATAGGGCTCGAACAGCGGAGCGGGGTAATAGGCGCTCTCCGGACCGTCCGTCTCCCCGGACCGTGCCGCCGTCACCAGGCCGGAGGTGAAGCTCGCCAGCGGCGCCCCGGCCAACGCTAGCACACGCCAGGGTTGCATATTGGTGCCGGAGGGCGCGCGGGCAGCGACATCGAGCAAGTGTTCGACCGTGGCGCGGGGGATCGGCGTGGGCAGAAACCCACGAATTGAACGGCGAGAGAGAATCGCCGCCTCGGTCTGGTTCTCCGCCGCCACCATCGGCGCGGCTAGAGGCATGCGGCGATGCGGTCACGGCCGGCGGCATCGACGACGAGCCCGATTTTGCTGCGGCGCCAGAGCACGTCGTCCGGCTCATGCACCCATTCATGGCGAACCATGTGGCGCAGCTCGGCGCGCGAGAGGTCGGCCGCGAGCATGTCCTCCGCGCCCTCGTCCTCGAGGATCGAGGCCGCCTCGGTGCCGTAGGCACGCACCAGGCGGCGGATCGTGGCCGCGCTGAGCGCCGGGCGCAGCCGACGCAGGTTGGTGGCCAGAGCCATCGCTCCGTCGCGTGGAAAATCGCCGCCTGGAAGAGGGGCCGTTGCCGTCCACCCCGCGGCGAGGCCCGTCGGCGGCGGCAGGTGCGGCGCGAGCTTTTCCAGGGCAGCGAGGGCAAGACGGCGATAGGTGGTGATCTTGCCGCCGAAGATGTTGAGCACCGCAGCACCCTGGCGCAGCTCGAGGTCGAGCACGTAGTCGCGGGTGGCCTCCTGCGCGGCGGAGGCGCCGTCGTCATAGAGCGGGCGCACGCCCGAATAGGACCAGACCACGCTTTCCGGCCGGACGGGCTCGCGGAAATATTCGCTCGCGGCCGCGCAGAGGTAGCTCGCCTCGTCCGCCTCGATGTGCACCCCCGCCGGATCGCCGGTGTAGTCGCGATCGGTGGTGCCGATCAGGGTGAAATCCTGCTGGAAGGGGATCGCGAAGATGATGCGCCGGTCGGCATTCTGAAAAATGTAGCAGCGCTCGTGTTCGTAGAGCCGAGGCACCACGATGTGGCTGCCCTTGACCAATCGCACCTTGGCGCGTGCATTGTCCTGCATCACGTCGCGGACCACATGGTCGACCCAGGGGCCGGCTGCGTTGACGATGGCCCGGGCCGCGACCTCGCGCGTCGCCACCCCGTCGGAGAGCGTGAGCCGCCACAGCCCGTCGGCATGGCGCGCATGGACGCAGCGCGTGCGCGTCAGGATCTGCGCCCCGCGCGCGGCGGCATCGCGTGCGTTGAGCACGACCAGGCGCGAGTCCTCCACCCAGCAGTCGGAATACTCGTAGCCGCGGCGGAACAGGTTCTTGAGCGGCACACCCGCCTCGTCGCGGTCCAGCAGCAGTGTGCGGGTTGGCGGCAGCCTCTGGCGCCCGCCGATGTGGTCGTAGAGAAACAGCCCCAGGCGCACCATCCAGGCCGGGCGTACACCCGGCTGGTACGGCAGCACGAAGCGTAGCGGCCAGACGATGTGCGGAGCGATCCCCCACAGCACCTCGCGCTCCTTGAGCGCCTCGCGCACGAGGCGGAACTCATAATACTCGAGGTAGCGCAATCCCCCATGGATCAGCTTGGTCGAGGCGGATGAGGTGCCGGCGGCTAGGTCCGCCTGCTCGGCGAGCAGGACGCGCCACCCGCGCCCGGCGGCGTCGCGGGCAATGCCGGTGCCGTTGATGCCGCCGCCGATGATCGCGAGGTCGAACGGGGTGGTTGCGGAGCTCATCGGGCCGCCATAGGCGGCCCGTTCCCGGCCGGCAAGACCGTGGCGCCGCAAGCCGCAGTGCTCCTATGCTTCCAGCCACGCACGGACAGGGGGGACGGATGCTTGGCCTGATGCAGGATCACCCGCTGCTGGTCAGCGGCATCATCACGCACGCAGCGCGCAACCACCGGACCAGCGGGATCGTGGCCCGCACCTCCGATGGCCTCACGACCCGCGAGACCTATGACCAGGCCGAGCTGAGGGCGAGGCAGCTGGCGCGCGCCCTCGCGCGGCTCGGCGTCAGGCCGGGAGACCGTGTCGCCACGCTCGGCTGGAACGACCATCGCCACGTCGAGCTCTACTATGCCATCTCCGGCAGCGGCGCGATCTGCCACACGGTCAATCCGCGGCTGGCCGCCGACGACATCGCCTTTATCATGGAGCATGCGGGCGATGTCCTGCTGTTCGCCGACCCGATGTTCGCGCCGCTGGTGGCCACGGTGGCACCGCGCCTGCCGGCCTTGCGCGACATCGTGTTCATGGCGGGCCGGGCGGCCATGCCCGTCGAGCCGAAGGGACTCTGCTTCGAGGAACTTCTTGAGGAGCCGATCCCGGCCTGGCCGACGCTCGACGAGCGCAGTGCCGCCGCCCTCTGCTACACCTCCGGCACCACGGGGCGGCCGAAGGGCGTCCTCTACAGCCACCGCTCGACGCTGCTGCATGCGTTTTCCGTCGCCATGCCGGATGTCCTTGGGTTGAGGGCCGTCGACCGCTGCCTGCCGGTGGTGCCGATGTTTCACGTCAACGCCTGGGGCTTCCCCTATGCCTGCCCGATGGTTGGCGCTTCCCTGGTCATGCCCGGCCGCTTCCTCGACGGTGCGTCCCTGGCCCGGCTGATGAACGAGGAGATGGTGACCTGCACGGCCGGTGTGCCGACGGTGTGGCTGGCGCTGCTGCAGCATCTGCGTGCCAGCGGTGAGCGGCTTGGCACGCTGCAGCGGATGCTGATCGGCGGCTCCGCATGTCCACGCCTGCTCATCGAGGGCTTCGCCGAACAGGGCGTGCGCGTCGACCAGGGATGGGGCATGACGGAACTGTCGCCGGTCGGCACCTACAATGCGCCGAACGCGGTGACGGCAGGACTCGCGGGCGAGGCGCAGATGCGGCTGCGCGAGAAGCAGGGCCGTGCCCTGTTCAATGTCGAGATGCGCATCGTCGACGAGCAGGGCGACGAACTGCCGTCCGACGGTGCGCGTAGCGGGCATCTGCAGGTGCGCGGGCCGTTCGTCGCCAGTGCCTACTATGGCGAACCGCCGGGCTCGGCCCTGGACAGCGGCGGCTGGTTCGCCACCGGCGATGTCGCCAGCATCGACACCGATGGCTACATGGAAATCACCGATCGTTCGAAGGACGTGATCAAGTCGGGTGGCGAATGGATCAGCTCGGTCCAGCTCGAGAACCTCGCGGTCGCCCACCCGGCGGTGGCGGAAGCCGCCGTCATCGCCGCGCGCCACCCGACATGGGACGAGCGTCCCCTGCTGCTGGTGGTGCCCAAGGCCGGCCAGGAGATCACCTGCCAAGCAATGCGCGCCTTTCTCGCGGGCAAGGTCGCGAAGTGGTGGCTGCCCGACGACGTCATCACCCTCGAAGCGTTGCCGCACACGGCGACAGGCAAGATCTCCAAGCGCATCCTGCGCGAGCAATTCCGGGATCACCTGGTGAACAAGGCGCATTGATGCTCCGGTAACCATCGCTCCGGCATGCTGGCCTCTTCGCAACGGAGCAACGACCATGACCAGCATCGGCGCCATCGGCGCGGCGAGCCATCTCGCATCCACCACCGCGGTCCAGGGCGGCGGGAGCCCGGGCGGCGCGATCCAGGGCCTGCAACGCCACCATCACCGCCAGGCGAGCGCCGCCGACCCCGATGGCGACGGCGATCCCTCGGCGGCGCCAGCGTCCCGCGCCTCCGCCTCGCCTGCCGCGGCGCTCAGCCAGGCCCTCAATACGACGGCCTGACCCGCGATCAGCGCCCGCCGCCGATCGGCAGCACGGCGCCGGTGATGTAGGAACTTTCCTCGGACAGCAGGAAGAGGATCGCGCGCGCGACCTCGTCCGCGCTGCCCGAGCGTCCCATCGGCACCACCGCCGCCAGTTCCGCGAGGCGATCGGCCAGCCCGGCCTTGGCGTGGATCTCGGTCTCGATCGGGCCTGGCGCGACGGCGTTGACGCGAATGCCGCGCGGGGCGAGTTCGCGCGCGGCGCCAAGCGTGGCGCTGTCGATTGCGCCCTTGCTCGCGGCGTAGTGCACCCACGTGCCCGCTCCGCCGATGGCCGCCGCGCGCGAGGACAGGTTCACGATGACGCCGCCCTCGCCGCCGCGATCGGTGGCCATGCGCTTGATGGCCTCGCGGGTCGCAAGAAACGTTCCGGTGACGTTGAGGGCGAAAAGCTCCGCCAGCATCGCGCCGGTGACGTCATCGAGGCGCAGCGCGGGGCCCGTGATCCCGGCGTTGTTGACCAGGCCGCGGATCGGGCCCAGTTCCGCGTCGATCCGTGCGAAGAACGCAACGGTCTCGGCCTCGTCCGCGGCATCCGCGCGCATGGCCAGCGCGCGGCGGCCATGCGAGCGGATGCCGGCGGCGACCTGCTCTGCCCCCGCCGCGTTCGCCTTGTAGGAAATCGCGACATCCCAGCCGCGCTCGGCGGCGAGAAGCGCGGTCGCGGCGCCGATGCCGGCGCTCGCGCCCGTGACGACGAGTACGCTCATGCCGCCATATCTCCCGTGTTCGTCTGCATTGATTTACTCTCGAAACAGCAATGTGGTGCCGAAGGCTTCCTCGGGGCCGATCCGGTCGCGTCCGCCGAGGACCGCGCGTGTGGCACCGAGATCGCTGACGCGCAACACCAGGGCCGCCATCGCTTCGTCGCGGGTATCGGCAAGCCCGCCGATGCGCGCGGCCGTGGCGCCATGATCGAGGACCAGGATATCGGCGAGCGCCGCTTTGAGACGGATCCCTCCGGCAACGTGACGCACCGCCCTCGGCCCGAACATGCGCGCGAACAGGTCACCGAGCCGCCCCGGGTCGTGGGCTGCAACGATCACTTCCGCGACCCCGATCGCGCCGTTGGGGTGGTTGCGCCAGGCATCGTCCCAGACCAGCCCGCGTGTGTGGTGCTGGCAGAAATAAAGCCTCCCCGCCGGCGTCGTCTCGCTGCGCAGCCGGACGGTGGTAAAGCTCGCGTCGCGGGCCCCGAGCGGCGTGGCGACCGGACGCGAGAAGCTGCCTGGCGGCTCATGCGCGACGCCGGCATCGGTCAGCGCCTGCTCCGTCGCGGCGGCGTTCTCGCTGGCGAAGACGAGGCCGTTCAAGCCCGTCGGCCAGGCCAGGATGTCGAGGCGGCGAGACTGTTCCGGAGCGCCGATCAGTTCCAGATAGTCGGTGCCGAAGGTGGCCAGATGATTGATGGAGCCCAGCGTGTGATGCCCGCGTGGCGTCAGCGTGAAGCCCAGTGCCCGGAAGCGCGCTTCCGCCGCGTCCATCGCGTCGTGCACATTGATGACCACATGGTCGATCGTGGGGGTGAGGGTCATCGTCAGGGTTGCACCGCCCAGGCAGCGGCTTCCGCGCCGGGGACGTAGTTGCGGTTGTTGATGTCCGGATTGCGGTTGACCAGGGGGCGCGCGAACATGGGGTGGCGCATGGAACGCACCTCGTGCTCGATCCGCAGCAGCGCGCGGCCATCAGCGGGATCGACGATATCGAGGAACCGGTACTGGCTCTCGTCGCTTTCCTCGGCGATCAATCCGCGCTCGAGCAGGCGGCGATAGGGGCCGGAGAAATCCGCCAACGTCACTTGAATGTGGTTGCCATCGTAGGGTGCCGGTTCCACGTCCGTCTCGACAAAGCGCAACTCCTCGGCCAACCCGATGGGAACACGCGCCACGCTGCCCTCGAGATGGGCCGGCGTGCCAAGGATCTCGCGGTAGAAGCGCGTGATCGCGGCCGCGCTGCGCGGCGGGCAGGCAAGTTCCACATAGGGCATGCCCAGCGCCGTGTCGCGGAACCGCGCGGGGTCGGGAGCGTGGATGCGCAGCCGGTTGCCCCACGGGCTCGTCGCCTCGATCGCGTCGCCGTTGCGCGAGAAATCGAAACGAGTGCCGGCCAGCTGCGTTCGCACGCGCGTCAGCCGCCGCTCCAGCGCATCGAGATCCGGCATGACGAGCCCGACCACGCCGCGCAGCACCTGCGCCGTCCCGGTGGGGAGGTGGAACTGGCAGCGCCCAGCATTGATCCACATGTTGTCCGTTGAGGTCATGAGATACGGGTCGCGGGTCAGGCCGAGGCCGGTGACGTAGAAGAGGGTGGCGAGACGCTGGTCCGGCACGCGGGTATTCACATGGCCGAACTCGACGATGTTGCCGACATCCTGGGTGGCGCGGTCGTAGAGGGGACGGGGCGTGTCCATGCGGGTTTCCTTTGCGACGAGCGGATCGGGCGGGGCGGCCCGTGGCGGCAGAGTGCGAGGCCTAGCGGCGGGGACGGGTGATGAACGCGTCGATGGCAGCGGTGGTGGCCGGCGCCATCATGTTCTCGACCATCGCTTCGCTGGCAATCGCATAGGCGCGCTCCAGCGGCGCCTCGATCTGGCGGTAGAAGGTGCGCTTGCCGATCTCGATGGCGCATCGTTCCTTGGCCGCGATCGTCTCGGCCAGGGCCATCGTCGCCGCGCCCAGCTCGGCCGTGGGGACGACGCGGTTGACCAGTCCCATCGCCAGGGCCTCGGATGCGGTTACGAAATCGCCGGTGAGCAGCATCGCCAATGCGGCCTTGCGCGGCACCGCGCGCGCCAGCGCCACGCCCGGCGTGGAACAGAACAGTCCGAGGTTGACGCCGGAGGTCGCGAACTTCGCTTCTTCCGAGGCGACCGCCAGATCGCAGGCGGCGACGAGCTGGCAACCGCCGGCCGTGGCGATGCCGTGCACGCTGGCGATCACCGGGGCCGGATGGTTCGCGATGGCCTGCATCATGCGCGAGCATTGCGCGAAGAGCTGCGCCTGGAATCCGGCCGCCGGGTGAGCGCGCATCTCCTTGAGGTCATGCCCCCCGCAGAACCCGGGCCCGTTGCCGGCGATCACGACCGCGCGCGCGTCGGCCGCTTCGGCCAGCGCCCTCTCGATGGCGGTCATCATCTCGACGGAGAGCGCGTTGCGGACGGCCGGGCGGTTCAGTGTGATCCAGGCGATGGCGCCGCGCCATTCGGCGAGCACGAGGTCCGTGGCAGCGATGTCCATGGCATCTCCTCCCGTTGTGGTTCCGCGGGCTTCACGCCAGCGGGCACCCGGCGCGAGCATGCCACGGCACGCGGCCCGCGCCCATGCCCCCGGGGCCGGGCCGGGCCGTCGAGGGTTTGGCGTTCGGGCCCGGTCATCCTACATCTCATTCCAAATGCCGACGATCTTTCGCGGTGACCTGCAGAGGCCGCGTGGCGGTGCGCTGGCCTGGGCCGACAGTCTGCTGGCCGACCACGCGATCCTGCGCCTGGCGTGGAGCAATTTCGGGGTCGTCGTGCCAGGCCGCCTCTACCGCTCCAACCACCCGACGCCCGGGCGGCTCGAAACGCAGACCCGCCGCTACGGCTTGCGCACCGTGATCAACCTGCGTGGGCGGCGCGCCAACGGCTCCGATGCGCTGTCGCGGCATGCTGCGGCCCGGCTGGGCCTGCGCAGCCTGGATGCGCCGCTCTCGTGCCTGCGTCCGCCTTCGCGCGAGGAACTCCTGATGCTGGCCGAGGTCCTGCTGGCAGGTCCGGAGCCGATGCTGGTTCATTGCAAATCGGGTGCCGACCGAGCCGGGTTTGCGGCGGCGGTTTTCCTCATCCTCGACGGCCGCGATATGGCGCAGGCGCGGCGGCAGCTCTCGTTGCGTTTCGGCCATTGGCGGCGGTCGCGCGCCGGTGTCTTGGATGCCGTCCTCGAGGCCTTTGCCCGCGACGCCGGCACCGGAGGCGATTTCCTGGGCTGGCTGCGCGACGCGTATGATCCGGCCGCCATCGGCCGTGACTTCCACGGCGGCCACTTCGCCGACTTCATCACCCACCGGCTGGTGGCCCGGGAGTAGCGACGGCAAGGCGCGCCGCCGTCCTCTGCCCTGCGCTTGCGCGGCGCAGCCCGGCAGAGGACGATGCGCGCATGCAGAGCAACAGTTTCGACGTCCTGGTCATCGGTGCCGGCATCGCCGGCGCAACCGCCGCGGCCCACCTCGCCCCGACCCTTCGCGTCGGGTTGATCGAGGCGGAGGAGGCCGCCGGCTACCATTCGACCGGCCGCTCCGCGGCGATCTGGATCCAGAATTACGGTCCGCCGGATGTCCAGATGCTCACAGGGCTGTCGCGCCGCTTCTTCGAACAGCCACCCGAAGGCTTCGCTGACGCACCGATCATGGCACGGCGTCCGGTCGCGTTCCTCGCTCCCAGGGAGCAGGAGCCGATGCTTGAGCGCATGCTCGCCGAGGGCAAGGGCCTGCGCGAAGTACCGGTTGCCGACCTGCGCCGGCTCGTGCCCGCACTGCGCGAAGACTACGCCACACGCGCGGCGATCGAGGATGATGCCTTCGATATGGACGTTGCCGTCCTGCACCAGGGCTTCCTCAAACAGCTGCGCCACCACGGCGGCACGCTCGCGCTGCGCAGCCGGACCGGACGGATTGAGCGCATCGCCGGGCGCTGGGACGTCGAGACCCTGGGAGGCGGGCATTTTTCTGCGCCCATCCTGGTCGATGCCGCCGGAGCCTGGGGCGACGAGGTGGCGCGACAGGCTGATGTGCAGCCTCTGGGCCTGCAGCCGAAGCGCCGCACCGGCGCCATCATCGACCCTCAGCCCTGGGATGCGCGCAACTGGCCGCTGCTCAATGACTGTGACCACAATTGGTATTGCCGCCCGGAAGCCCGCACCCGGCTGATGGTCTCGCCTGCGGACGAGACCGACGTGGAGCCGCAGGACATTCAACCCGACGAGCTCGATATCGCGATCGGTATCGACCGCGTGCAGCAGGCGCTCGCCATCGATGTGCGCCGCGTGGAGCATGCCTGGGCGGGCTTGCGCACCTTCACGCCCGACCGCAGCCTCGCCTTTGGCTGGGACGCCCGCGCCGAAGGCTTCTTCTGGTTCGTGGGGCAGGGCGGGTATGGCATTCAGACCTCGCCTGCCGCAGGCAGGCTCGCCGCCGATCTCATCCTCGGGCGCGACCCTGGGGAGGCTGCGTCGATCCTGCCGGTGCTCGATCCGCGCCGCTTTGCCTGACGCGCGATCCACCTCGGCCGCGCTGGTCCGGCCAGCCGCGCCACAGACGTGGTCCACCTGGGCCATCCCTGCGCTTGCCGCGCGCGGGGCGAAATCGTGCCGTCGTTGCAACAACGGACGGAGCCGACGGCACCTTCATCGCCATTCTTTGCCGGCGTCTGCGACGGCGGTCGCTTCCACGCGTGCACTTCTCCGAGCGGCCGACCGGTCTGCATGGCGGCCACGCGCTCTGGATTTGTTCGCCCTGCCATGACAGGCTCGAGCCCGCACGATGGGGGCATGCAGGCGAATGGACGACGATCTGGCAGCGGCTGCGCGTGAGTTTCTGATCCGCTACGGCGGCGACGAGTTTCCGGACCTGTTCGTCTCCGCCAAGGGCAGCATCGTGCGCGACCGTGCCGGGCGCGAGTATCTCGATTTCACGTCCGGCCAGATGTGCGCGACGATCGGGCACAACCACGATGCCATCGTCGCCGCTGTCCACCGCGCCGGGCAGCGGGCGTTCCACCTTTTCAGCGGCATGATCCCCGAAGCAGTTCCCCAGCTTGCGCGCACTCTCGCGCAGGACTGGTTGCCGGGCGGCATCAGCCGCTCGATCTTCGTCAACACCGGCTCGGAATCCAACGAGGTCGCGCTGCGGATCGCCAAGATGGCGACCGACGGTTACGAGGTGCTCGTGCTCGGGGGCTCCTGGCATGGCGTGACGGGTGGGGCGAGTGGCATGTCCATGGCCAGCGACCGGCGTCATTATGGCGTGCCGATGCCCGGCGTCTTTGTCATCCCCGAACCCAATGCCTATCGCCCCTACATCCCGGCCGCGACCGAGGAGGCGGCGGCGCTCGCGAACCTCGAACTGGCGCTCAAGATGTTCGATATGCAGTCGAGCGGCCGCGGTGCGGCGATCGTCGCTGAGCCGGTGATCAGCGCCGGCGGCGTGCTGGTGCCGCCCCGGGCGTTCATGCAGGCGCTGCGCAAGGCAGCCGATGAGCGCGGCATGTTGCTCATTTTCGACGAGGCGCAGACGGCCTTCGGTCGCATCGGAGCCAAGACCGGGGCGGAATATTTCGGCGTGACGCCGGATATCATCACGATGTCGAAGACGCTGGGCGGCGGCCTGCCCCTGGCGGCGGTCGCCACCACGCCGGCGATCGAGGAGAAAGTCCACGAGCGGCACTTCACGTTTTATACCTCGCATGTATCGGATCCGCTGCTGGCGGAGGTCGGCCTGGCGGTCTTGCGCGTCATTGCCGAGGAAAAGCTGGTGGAGCGCGCCAACAGCATGGGGGCCTACTTGCGTTCCCGGCTGGAGGAGCTGCAGCAGCGCCACGAGGCGATCGGCGATGTCCGCGGGCTCGGGCTGCTGCTCGGCGTGGAGCTGGTGGAGGATCGGCAAAGTCGTAAGCCGGCGCATCAGCTGGGCGCGCTTACCACCCGGAAATGCCTCGAGCGCGGCCTCAGCATGAACATCCGGCGGCGGCCGGAGCGCGGCTCGGTCTGGCGCATCGCGCCGCCGCTCACGGTGTCCCACGCGGAAATCGATCGTGCCGTGGCGATCCTCGATGGTGCGCTGGGTGACAGCCTGGACGAACTCGCGCGCCACTGATCGTCCCCCAAGCCGGGGACGCGGCGTTCGTATTCCCGAGCCCGCTGGTCGCAGCGGAGCCGGCCGCCCGCGCCTACGCCGCGAACTGCTTCGCCCCAGGCTGTCCGGTGCTTGCGTTCTTGCGCAGACTTATGCGACGAGTCCGTAACGAGTTGGCCTTCCGCGCCGACGTCCGTGCTCCGGTCGCCAAGGTGCCCGTGCGGAAGGAGGGCGTCTGCGCGGACTTCACGCATCCCATGATCGCGTCCATGCGCGGCCGCGGCCTGCCGGCGCGCTGCGTCTCGGGCTGATCTCGCCGTCGTCGCGGCCCCAGGCGAGCACGACGTGCTTGTTGGCGTGGATCTCGACGCCCCCTGACGCGGGCGGCGCCGTGGCGCTTCAGCCGATCCCGTCCACCGCGACCGCGTCCGTGCTCGCGATACGCTGGCGCAGTGCCTTGAGCGGCGCGTAGTCCGGGTCCGCCATGAAGGCGCCGATCGCGGCGCGGTCGGGGAAGCGGAAAAGCACCAACCGGTGCGGCCGCCACTCGCCCTCCAGCACCTCGTGTTCGCCGCCGCGCACAAGATACTCGCCGCCGTGGCGCGCGATCAGCGCCGGCACGCGGCTCTTGTAGGCTTCGTAGGCCGTGCTGTCGCGCAGATCGACGTCGACGATCAGATAGGCGGGCACGCTGGCCTCCTTGCAGGCATCCCTAGGGGATGGGCGCGCCGACGCAGGTCGCGGTGGCGCACAGCGCGGCCCAGGTCTGCGCCTGCAGCGGCACGCCGTGGGCAAGCCGGTGGGCGCGCGTCATCGCCTCCTTCTCACCCGGCACCAGCACCTTCTCGCCGGCATGCTGCGGCCGGGAAGCATGCACATAGGCAGCGTACTCATGCGCCTCGGCGACGAAATCCTTCGCGGCGAAGGAGGCCGGGTCGATGTAGATTGCCAGCATGCCGTTGCCGATCTGCCCGCGCTTACCGCCCGGGATCGGTCCCGAGGTGCCGCCACCTGTCAGCACGCCGGCCAGGATCTCGCACATGAAGGCGAGGCCCGAGCCCTTGTGCTCGCCGAAGGCACGCAAAGCTCCCGTTCCTCCGCCGGCGTTACGCGGCCCGCCCGGCGTGAGCGGCCCGTAGAGCACCTGGGGATCGCCGGAGACGCTGCCGTCCGGCGCGATCAGCGCGTCGTCGGGCACCGGCTTGCCGCCATTGGATGCCACCAGCACCTTGCCCTCCGCGACCAGGGAGGTCGCCATGTCGAGCAGCAGCATCGGCCGCTCGCCCGAGGTGGGGATGCCGATGCAGACGGGGTTGGTGGAAAAGCGCCGGTCGACGCCGCCATAGGGTGCCACGAGTTCACCCTTCTCGACGTTGACGAAGTGAATCGAAACGAGGCCTGCCTCGGCTGCGCGCTCCGCCCAGTCGCCGATGCGGCCGACATGTCCGGCATGGCGCAGCGCGATGGCGGCGAGTCCGACCTGCCTGGCCTTGGCGATGCCGAGATCGACCGCCTGCGGCGCCACGGTCTGGCCGAAGCCGTAATGCCCGTCGACCACGGCGTGGTTCGCACTTTCGGCGACGATGCTGATGCGCTGCCCGCCCAGCACCAACCCCTCCCGGAACTGCTGCACATAGCGTGGCGTGCGGATCACGCCGTGGCTGTCGTGGCCGGTGAGGTTGGCGGAGACGAGGTAGCGGGCGATCCGCGCCGCCTCCTCGTCCTCCACGCCCGCATGGCGATAGATCGCCGCGACGAATGCCGTGAGGTGGTCTGCGGCGATGACGTGTTCGGCGCCGCTCACTCTCAGATGACCCTTCCGGTCTCGTCGTCGATCAGATGCATCTGATTGAGATCGGCGGCGAGCTTCAGCTTCTCGCCGGGTGCGGCCCGGACTGCCGGGTTGACGCGCGCGCAGACCGGCACGCCATCGGCGAAGAAGTGCACCATGGTCTCCATGCCCATCGGCTCCACCACGTCGACGTTCGCGACAAGGTGAACGGTACCAGGCTTTTCGTCGGACCGGGGCTCGGTGAGGTGCTCGGGCCTGAGGCCGAAGGTGAGTTTGCGTCCCTTCGCCTTGCCGTAGCGATCGGTGCGCGAGGGCGGCACGGGCATCTTGTCGCCGGTCGCCAGTCGGATCTTCAGGCCGCCCTCGTCGATCAGTTCCGCAGGCAGAAAATTCATGGCCGGCGAGCCGATAAAGCCCGCGACGAAGCGCGTCGCCGGGTTGTGATACAGTTCCTGCGGCGGGCCGACCTGCTCGATGACCCCGTGGTTCATCACCACCACCCGGTCGGCAAGCGTCATCGCTTCGACTTGATCGTGCGTGACGTAGACCGTGGTGGTGCGGACGGTCTGATGCACCTTCTTGATTTCGGTGCGCATCTGCACGCGCAGCTTGGCGTCGAGGTTGGAGAGCGGCTCATCGAACAGGAAGACCTTTGGATTGCGCACGATGGCGCGCCCCATCGCGACACGCTGGCGCTGCCCGCCGGACAAGGCTTTGGGCTTGCGGTCGAGCAGCATGGCGATGTCGAGGATGCGCGCCGCCTCATCCACGCGTCGTTTGATCTCGTCCTTCGGGAACTTCCGCAGCTTGAGGCCGAAGGCCATGTTTTCGAACACGCTCATATGCGGGTAGAGCGCATAGTTCTGGAATACCATGGCGATATCCCGGTCGCGCGGGGGAACGTCGTTGACGACATCGCCGCCGATCCAGATCTCGCCTGTCGTGATTTCCTCGAGGCCCGCGATCATGCGCAGGGTCGTCGACTTGCCGCAGCCCGACGGGCCTACCAGGACGACGAATTCCTCGTCGGCGATGTCGAGGTCGATCCCCTTCACGGCCTGCACGCCGCCTTCGTAGGACTTGACCACCTTGCGGATCGAAACTTGCGACATATTGGCGTCTATCCCTTGCCCAGTGTTTAGCCCTTGGTTGCCCCGGCCGTCAGGCCGGCGATGTAGTAATCCATGAGGAAGGCGTAGATCAGAATTGGCGGGGCGGAGGCAAGGATGTTGGCCGCCATGATATGGCCCCAGTCGAGCACGTCGCCGTGGATCAGGGTGCTGACGATGCCCGCGGTCAGGACCATCTGCTTGGAGGTGAACAGGAACGCCAGCGGATAGAGGAAGTCGCCCCAGCAGACCGTGAAGGCGAAGATGGTCGCTGCGATGATCCCCGGCATGGCGACGGGGATGAAGATCTTCCACAGCATCTGCAGGTGCGAGGCGCCGTCGATCATCGCCGCCTCGTCCAGCTCCTTGGGGATTGACCCGAAATATCCGATCAGGATCCAGGTGCAGAACGGTACGGAGAGCGTTGGCCACACGAAGGCGAGCGCCCAGGTGTTGTTGATCAGGTGCAGGTTCGCGAGTTCTTTGAAAAGCGGAATGAACAGCAGCGATTCCGGCACCAGGTAGGTGAGGAAGACGCCGGTCGCGAACATCTGGCTCCCGAAGAAGCGCATGCGCGCCAGCGCGTAAGCCGCCAGCACCGAAATGACCATGGTCAGGCAGACCACCACCACGGTGAGCTTCACGCTGTTGATGAAGAAGCCCTGAAACTGGGGATTGTGGATGATGGTGGTATAGTTGCCCAAGTAGAAATGGCGGGTGAACCAGGGGTCGTTCCCCGAGCCGATCTCCTGCGACGTTTTGAGCGACGTCACCAGTTCGAAATAAGGCGGCACCAGGAAGCCGATCGCGAAGACGGCCAGCGCGATGTAGCTCCCCCACAGCGCCCATCGGCGCTCGCGTGCGATGCTGGGCTTGCGTCCGCGCCTTGGCGCGGTGGCCCCGGCGGCAAGGCTCGCTCCGCTCATGTCAGATGGCCTCCCGGGTCCGGCGCGTGACGCCGCGCAGGATGAAGATGGCAAAGACCGCCAGGATCGGGAACATGAACAGGCTGACCGCGGAGCCCATCGGAATGTTGCCCGAGTTGATGCCGACCTGGAACGCATAGGTCGCAAACACATGCGTGGTGTTCGCCGGTGCGCCGGCCGTCAGAATCTGGACGATGTCGAAGTTGGCGAAGGTGACGATCAG
>JAGWQN010000118.1 GCA_028869995.1 Rhodospirillales bacterium | reverse complement strand
CGTCAGCCGGGCATTCTTATGCACGTTCATCCGGTCCTCCTGGGAACCTCTGAAGTCTGCAACTCCAGCTTCCCCGGCCAGGACCGGATGGACAACCTATGGAGAGCTCACAGCTAGAGCGCGAGCCGGCTTGGCTGAGCCGGGCAGCCTCCACCAAGCCGGCGGTTGCTCTGGGGCCCCCCGGGGGCTTGCTTGATCGATCCGTCCCGCGCCGCCATAGGGGGGAGACCCCAGACACCGGATCGACGCATGCCCCTCAGCGACCCCGCCCCACGCCGGCTCTCCCATACCCGCGCGATCACGATCCACGGCTATGCGCGCGAGGATGGCCTCTACGACATCGAGGCCGAGCTGACCGACCGGCGCGCCGAGGGCTTCGCCAGCCGCGACCGCGGCTGGATCGAACCGGGCGGAACGCTGCACGGCATGAAATTCCGCCTCACCGTCGATGACCGCATGCTCATCCACGCCAGCGAGGCCGCGACCGAGTTCGGTCCGTTCAACCAGTGCGCGGGTGGCGCGGCAAACTTCTCCCGCCTTGCGGGCCTGACCATCAAGCCGGGGTTCCTGCGCGAGGCCGCAGCACGGGTCCATGGCACGCAGGGATGCACGCATCTGCGCGAGCTGATCCAGCAACTGGCGACGGTCGCCTTCCAGACGCTCTGGCCGGTGCGCATGCGCCGCGAGCGCGCAGCGGCCGATGCGGCGCGCGCCCACGGACAGCAGGCTGCGCACCCTGCGGCCAGCGACGCCTCGGCGCGGCTCCTGAACTCCTGTTTCGCCTACGCGTCGTACGGCCCGGTGGTGCGCGAGCGCTGGCCGCATCTCTACACCGGACCCGCGGGCGAGGGTGCGGGCTCGGCCGCGGGCGAAGCCGCCCCGCGCTGACGCATCTTACTGCCTTATCGAAACATTCCCGATTCGGACCGAACCGCCGCCGCCAGCGGCAGCGCGCGCCCGGCCAGAAATGCCGCGACGATGGCGGTGAAGGCACGTGGCCGTTCGGCGAACAGGCGGTGTCCCGCGCCCGGCAGATCGATGAGGCGCGAACGGGCCAGCGTATCGCGGTAGTCCCGGGCACTCGTCCGGCTGACGTAGTCGCACTGGCCGCGCAGGATGAGCGCGGGGGTCGCCAGGCGGGCCAGTGCCGCGTGCAGGTCCGCGCCCGGGCTGGCCAGCGGACGCAGCAGCATCGCCAGCACGTAGAAGCCGGGATGGCCCGTGCTGGGACGCGGCGGAGGACGGCAATAGAACGCCGGTGCCACGGCGGCGATCATCGCGCGCAGGCGGGAATCCATCTCGGCGTCGCCGGCGAAGGCGTGGGCGGCCTCGGGGTTCACCTGCACCAGCAGCCAGGCGAGGGCGGCGCGCGGCGCCAGCACCTGGCGCAGCAGGGCTGCGAGGTGCGCCACGTCGAGCCGGCTCAGCATCGCCAGCAGGTCGCTCTTCCGCGCGTTCATCGAGCCGGGCGACACGAACACCACCTTGCCGACATGGCGCGCGTGCTCGGCCAGGTAGGCCGCGGCCAAGGTCGCGCCCCACGAATACCCGATCAGGTCCACCTGCCGGGCATGGATCGCCCTGCGAAACGAGTTGAGATCGGCCACGCCGCGCGCGAGCGTGTAGCGCGAGGGATCGGCGAGCCGGCTCGATTGGCCGGCGCCGAGCTGGTCATAGAGATACACGTCGTATCCGGCGGCCGCGAGCCGGCGCAGGTACGGCCGGTCTCCCGCCATGTCCGCCATTCCCGGCCCGCCATGCAGAAAGATCACGGGGGTTGCGTGAGCGGGATTGGCCGCCGGGATCTCGAGATAGGCGAGGTGCGCGCCACCCGCGAGTCCGAGGCGGCGCACGCCCGCCGGCGGCGGCATCGTCACCGGGCCCGGCGGCTGCAAGGCGACCAGGCCCAGCACCGACATCGCCAGCACCGCCGCCGACCACACCGCCCGGCGCCACCGTGGCACGCAGCCCCATCGCACCGCGGCCGCGGCGGCGAGGGCGAAACCGGCCCAGCCGGCGGCCAGGAACGCCCAGGGGCGTGCCGTCCACGCCGCGGTCGCCAGCAGGGCGAGCAGACCGGCGAGGCCGGCGAGCGCCAGCAGCAGGGCGAGGCGGGCAAGCCGCGCCCAACCGGGGCGAAGCCGGCGACCGGCGGATGTCGGCGCGGCCATGCGGACTAGGCCGCAGCCCCGGGCCTCGCGCCGACCCGGCCCGCCTTGCTATCGACGCCGCCGGCAGCCGGCCGGGGGCGGGCGGGAACCCAGCCGCGGGCGCCGGCCGTCATGGGCTGCGATCCTCGGCGCCGGCTTCCTCAGGGGAGCGCAACACCAGGCTCAGCGCATGCAGTCCGCCGGCAAACTCGTCCGCCAGCGCCGCGTGGACCGCCCGCTGCCGGTCGACGCGCGAGCGCCCCTCGAATGCCGCCGCGACCATCGCGATCCGGTAATGCGTCTCGCCGGCGGCGTGCGCACCGCCGGTGCGCACGCCGGCATGGTGCGCATGCCGTGCGCTCTGATCCTCGATCGCCAGCGCGGAGGGCGCGAACGCCGCGCGCAGCAAACCCTCCATCCGTTCCGCCCGTCCGTTCATCGTCCTCTCCTGTTGCCTGCCTGCCGGCGCCAACCCCTCGCAAACCCATGCCGGGGTTGCGAAACCCCTGTTTGCATACAAGCTTCTACATCGCGATAAAGCGATGATGCGACGCCGTGTTCCCCGAGCCTTTGCGCCGGACCCCGACGCGCCGGGCCAGGCCTGCGACATGCCGGGCTGCGCGGCGGCCGGGGCGTATCGTGCGCCCAAGTCGCGCAGCAACCTGCGCGACTACTGGTGGTTCTGCCTCGAGCACGTCCGCGGCTACAACGCGGCGTGGGATTACTACAAGGGCATGAGCCCGGCGCAGATCGAGGCCGAATTGCGCGCCGACACCGCCTGGGGCCGCCCGACCTGGCCGCTCGGCCGGCTCGGCAGCTCGTTCGACGCCTCGATGCTGCACGACCCGCTGCGGGTGTTCGAGTTCGATCCGGCGCGTGCCCGGCGCGAGGCCGAAGCCGCGCCGAGCGAGCTGCGCGAACCGCTGCGCACGCTGGGCCTGTCCTGGCCGCTGACCATGGAGATCCTGAAGACCCGCTACAAGGAACTGGCCAAGCAGCACCACCCCGACGCCAATCCCGACGACACCGGCGCCGAGGAACGCCTCAAGCATATCAACCTCGCCTACGCGGCGGTGCGCTCCCACCTCGCGCCCGCACCGGCCGCGACCTCGTAAGGCTCGCCGCGGGACCAGGGTTTCCCATTCCCCAGCCGGGAGCGTATCCTTCCGGTTCTTGCCCGTAGCCGCCTCGCCCCCGGACCTTTTTGCCCCAGGATGTTGTGCCGATGAACAAGGTTGCCGCCATCACCGAAGCGAAGCCCACCGCCGCGATCAGCCTGCCCGATACCCAGGTGTCGGCCCGCGAGGCGTTCGGCATCGATTCCGACATGACGATCCCCGCTTTCTCGGTCAAAACGGAGCATGTGCCGGATACCGATGCGGCCTACCGCTTCGATCGTGAAACGACGCTGGCGATCCTCGCGGGCTTCGCCTTCAACCGCCGGGTAATGATCCAGGGCTACCACGGCACCGGCAAGTCCACGCATATCGAGCAGGTGGCCGCGCGCCTCAACTGGCCGTGCATCCGCGTCAACCTCGACAGCCACATCAGCCGCATCGACCTGATCGGCAAGGACGCGATCGT
>JAGWQN010000117.1 GCA_028869995.1 Rhodospirillales bacterium | reverse complement strand
GACCTGGCTGCCGGGCAGGAACGCGACCGCGCCGCCGAGATCGACGGTGAAGCCGCCCTTCACGCGCCCGAAGATCGTGCCGCTGACGCGCTGCTGCGTCTCGAAGGCGCGCTCGAGCGTGGACCAGGCCTCCTCGCGCCGCGCCTTCTCGCGCGACAGGACGATGGCGCCGTCGCGGTCCTCGTAGCGCTCGACGAACAGCTCGACCACGTCGCCGGGCTTGACTTCGGGCGCCTGGCCGGGGGCGGCGAATTCCTTGAGCGCGACGCGCCCCTCGCTCTTGAGCCCGACATCGACGATGGCGAACTCGTCGGTGAGGCGCACGACGCGCCCGGTGACGACCGAGCCGTCGAAGGCGGTGTCGCGGCCGAGCGTTTCCTCGAGGAGGGAGGCGAAATCCTCGCCGCCCGGGGTGTGACCGTGGGACGCGCCGGCGGGCGCGGTGGCAGTCGCTGACATGCTGTGCTGGGTGACCTTGTTGCGCGGCTGGCCGGAGGGCCACGTACCGCTGTTGCAGGCGCGCCTGGATCGGCACGACTTCCCGCCGGAGCGGCGGGCAAGAGGGATGACGCCGGGTCCTCCCGGCGGTCGCGGACCATCCGCGATGCGGCGCACTTAGGGTTGCGACGGCCGTAAAGTCAAGCTTGGGCGGGGGTTGCGCGCCGCTCGATCAGCGCCAGCGCGGCGGCGAACACCGCATCGGCGTCCTTGTCGGTGGTGTCGAGCTCGATCGCGTCGGCGGCCTTCTTGGCCGGTGCCGCGAGGCGGCGGATGTCGCGCTCGTCGCGCGCGGCAAGCTCCGCCGCCACGTCCGCGAACGGGCGCGGCATGCCCTTGGCGGCGAATTCGAGGCAGCGGCGGCGGGCCCGCTCCTGCTGGCTGGCGGTGATGAACAGCTTCACGTCGGCGGTGGGGAACACGACCGTGCCGATGTCGCGCCCGTCCAGCACCGCGCCGTGCCCGGCGGCGAAGCGGCGCTGGAAGTCGAGCAGCTCGTCGCGCACCGGCTGCTGTGCCGCGACCAGGCTCGCCGCCTCGTCCGCCTCCGGTCCGCGCAGGTCCGGCCGGTCGAGATCCGCGGGGCGGAGCGCGCGCGCGGCGGCGAGGGCGGCGGCGGGGTCGGCGGGGTTGGCGCCGGCGTCGAGCACGCGCCGGCCGACGGCGCGGTAGAGCAGGCCGGTGTCGAGGTAGGGCAGGCGGTAATGCGCGGCGAGGCGGCGCGCCAGCGTGCCCTTGCCGGCGGCCGATGGCCCGTCGATGGCGATGATGCGCGGCGCCATCAGGCCGGGACCAGCGCCTCGGGCTCCCCGGCGAGCCGGTTCATCAGGGCCACGAAGCCGGGGAAGCTGGTGTCGATGAAGCTGGTGTCGTCGACCGCGACCGGCGCATCCGTCGCCAGCCCCAGCACCAGCGCGCTCATCGCCAGCCGGTGGTCCATCTGCGTCGCCACCATCCCGCCGCCGGCGGGGGGCCTGCCGGTGCCGTGCACGACGAGGTCGTCGCCGTCGATCTCGACCCTGGCGCCGTTGGCGGCGAGCAGGGCGGCCGTGGCGGCGAGGCGGTCGCTCTCCTTCACCCGCAGCTCGGCCAGCCCGCGCATGCGCGTCGTGCCGGTGGCGCAGGCGGCGGCGACGGCGAGCACCGGATATTCGTCGATCATCGAGGGCGCGCGCTCGTAGGGCACGTCGACGCCGTGCAGCGGGCCATGCGCCACCGCGAGGTCGCCCACGATCTCGCCGCCCGCCTCGCGCTGGTTCTCGACGGTGATCGCAGCCCCCATCTCCAGCAGCGTCGTCAGCAGCCCGGTGCGCAGCGGGTTGAGGCCGAGCTCGCGGATGGTGACGCGCGAACCCGGGACCAGCAGGGCGGCGACCAGCGGGAAGGCGGCGGAGGAGGGATCGCCCGGCACCTCGACGTCGCGGGCGCGCAGCTCCGGCTGGCCGGCCAGCGTGATGCGCCGCCCGGCGCCCACCGCCTCGACCGCCACCCGCGCCCCGAAATGGCGCAGCATCGCCTCCGTGTGGTCACGCGTGGCCTCGTTTTCCTCGACCACCGTCTCGCCCGGCGCGTGCAGGCCGAACAGCAGCAGCGCGGACTTCACCTGCGCCGAGGGCACCGGCGTCGTGACCGCGAGCGGCACCGGCTCGCGCGGCCCCGGATCGCCAGCGGCAGGCGCCCGCCCTCGCGCGCGAGGAACGTGGCGCCGCCTGCCACCAGCAGGTCCGTCACCCGCCGCATCGGCCGCCGCCGCAGGCTGGCGTCGCCGGTCATGACGGAGAGGAACGGGTGCGCCGCCAGCACGCCGGCGAGCAGCCGCGCGGCGGTGCCGGAGTTGCCCATGTCGAGCACGTCCTCGGGCTCCGCGAGCCCGCCGACCCCGCGCCCGGCCACCAGCCAGTCCGCGCCGTCGCGGGCGATCCAGGCGCCGAGCGCGCGCATCGCCGCCGCCGTGCGCAGCACATCCTCGCCCTCGAGCAGGCCCTTGATCCGCGTCTCGCCGATGGCGAGGGCCGCGAACATCAGCGCGCGGTGGCTGATCGACTTGTCCCCCGGCACGGTGCAGGTGCCGGTGAGCGGGCCTGTGGGGCGGCGGGCTGCGAGCGGGCGGGGGGCGGGGGCGGAGCGGGTCATCGGCTGGCGATAGACCATGTGGCGGCCACCGGCGCAACGCGGTTTGCGGCGGCGGCCGGGGTGCGGCGCAGGTAGTGTTTGACAGCGGCCCCCGCCGGTGGCATGCGCGCCGCCCGCGGCGGGAGACCGGTGCCGCGCGATCCGAACGGCCCACGATCCGAACGCAAGGCATCTCATGGTCAAGCCCGAACTCGGCAACAAGCGCGTCTGTGTGAGCTGTGGCGCGAAATTCTACGATCTCGGCCGCACGCCCGCGATCTGCCCGAAATGCGACACCGAGCAGCCGGCCGAGCAGCCGCGCCTGCGCCGCATCGCCCCGGTGGCGCCGCCCGAGGCCAGCCGCGGCAAGTCCCAGCCGCAGCCCGGGCTCGAGGAAGGCGACGTCGAGGTCGAGGTGGAGGTCGAGGAGGAGGAGGAGGGCGTCCTCGAGGATACCTCCGATCTCGAGGGCGAAGACGCGATGGCCGATGTCGAGGTCGAGCAGGAAGGCGGCGAGGAAGAGCGCTAGCCGGCCCCTTCCGCCACCCCTTCCACCGCCGGCGACCAGGCGGCGAGCCGGCGCGTCATCACCTGCACCGCTTCCGGGTTGCTGTCGGCCAGCAGGAAGTGCCTCCCGTGGCGTGCCGCAGCCTCGCCGAAGGAGCCGGAGCCGGCGAAGAAATCCGCCACGAGATCGCCCGCGCGGCTGTGCACGCGCACGATGCGCTCGAGGATGCCGAGCGGCTTCTGGGTCGGGTAGCCGGTCTTTTCGCGCCCCGTGGGGCTGACGATGGTGTGCCACCAGACATCCGTGGGCGTCTTGCCCCGCGCCGCTTTCTCCGCCCCCACCAGCCCCGGCGCCATGTAGGGGATGCGGTCCATCGCCTCGGCGTCGAAGACGTAGTTTTCCGGGTCGCGCGCGTACCAGAAGATGGTGTCGTGCTTGGCCGGCCAGCGCCGCTTCGGCCGGGCGCCGTAATCGTACGACCAGATGATTTCGTTCATGAAGCTGGGCCGGCCGAACACGGCATCGAGCAGCAGCTTGCAGTAATGCGCCTCGCGCGGGTCGATGTGGAAGAACAGCGAGCCGTCCGCCGCCAGGACGCGGCGGATTTCCACCAGGCGCGGCTCGAGGAAGGCGGGATAGTCGTCGAAGGCGTCGGCGAAGCGCATCGAACCGAGCAGCGTCGTCGCGTAGCGGTGCCCGCCGAAGCCGGTGCGGTCCCCCGCCGCGTCGCGCACCGTCGCCAGCCGGGTGCGCCGCTGCGCCGTGCCGGTGTTGAAGGGCGGGTCGATATAGACCAGGGCGACGCTGGCGTCCGGCAGGCGGCGCAGCAGGTCGAGATTGTCGCCGAGGACGATGCGGTTCACGCGCCAGGGGTAACGGCCGGCGCGCCGGCCGCCAAGGGGCGCGCGCCGGCGGCGGCCGCGGGCCGGCCGGTGCCGCCGTGGAAGGTCCTAAAATCCCTCCAGGTTTTCCTTCTTCGTCGCGTTGGAGATGTCCTGGGCGCGCAGCCGGTCCGGACCCGGCGGCAGCTGCTTCTCGGCGGCGAT
This sequence comes from Rhodospirillales bacterium, assembly GCA_028869995.1. Lineage (GTDB taxonomy): Bacteria > Pseudomonadota > Alphaproteobacteria > Acetobacterales > Acetobacteraceae > JAJXXT01. Next base: position 9,492 of record JAGWQN010000117.1, on the reverse strand, counting down.
GGCGAAGCCCTTCGCGCGGGCGATGTCGCCGCGGACCATGGCGGCCTCGGCGGAGGCGAGCTGGGCCTGGCCGATCGCGCCGAGCCGGCCATAGGCGTCGGCCAGCGCCTGCCAGAACTCGGCCTGGTCCGGCGCCGCGGCGATGGCGATCTGCAGCTGGGTGACCGCCGGGCGCAACAGGGCGGGATCGCCGGTCTCGATCATCGCGCGCGCCAGCTCGCCGCGGATCAGCTCCGCGCCCGGAGCGAGGCGCAGCGCCTCCTGGTAGGGCGCGATCGCCTCGCGCGGGCGCCCGCCGTCGAAGAGGACCTGTCCCTCGAGTTCGTGGAACCAGGGATTGCCGGGGTCCTGCGCCTCCAGCCCCTTGAGCAGGGCCAGCGCCGGCGCCGTGTGGCTGAGCCGGTAGAGCGCGATGGCGCGGGCATAGCGGGCCGGTGCCGAGGTGTCGGTGGCCGCCACCCGCGCGAGGGTGAGGGATGAAGGCTTGAGGAACGCGTCGAGCTTGGCGCGGACCAGCTGGTAGCGGCTGTCGAAGCCGGCCGGCAGCGGCGCCTTGGACCACGGGCTCTCGGCCACGTGGTGGGCGACGTAGTCGATGCGGTCCTGTGTCAGCGGGTGGGTCTGCACATAGGGGTCCTGGTTCGCCGTGATCAGCGATTCCTCGCCCTTGAGCGTGTCGAGCAGGTCGAGGAAGCCGCGGGCGGACCAGTGCAGCGTGTCGAGGAAGCGCATCGCCGCGGCGTCGGCCTGCGCCTCCATGTCGCGGGTGAAGCCGAGCAGGTTGCGGTTGGCGATGTGCTGGGCGCCGAGCGCGCCGGCCACCGCGGCGCTGCCGTTGCCCATCGCCGCCCCCGCCGCGGCCGCGACGAGCATGCCGGCGATCGCCTGGATGTAGGCCTGGCGCAGGGCATCGGGCAGCATCGCGAGGTGACCCTCGAAGATGTGGCCGGTCTCGTGCGCGATCACCCCGATCACCTCCGAGGCATCGGTCGAGGCATGGATCATGCCGGAGAACAGCACCATTCGGTTGCCGGTGGTGACGAACGAGTTTATGGCGTCGTCCCTGACGAGGAGGATGCGGACGAGCCCTGGATCGATGCCGGCCGCACGAAAGAGGGGGTCGGCGAAATTGCGCAGCAGGGTCTCGGTCTCGGCGTCGCGCAGCAGCTCGATGCCGCCTTGGGTGGCGGCGTGGGCGGCGGCGAGGGGCACGGCGGTGGTGGCGCCGAGCGCGGTGACGCCGGCGCAGGCAAGGCAGCAGAAGCGCCGCCGGTTCATCCCCGCCGGGCTTGGGACATGGCGTGACATGGGCAGCAATCTAGCGCGCCGCGGCGTCGCCGTCGCCTGTGTGGCCGCCCTTGCAACGAGCGGCTGCGGCACCGCCGGCTCCCTGTTCGCGCCGGCCAAGCCGGTCGGCTCGCCGGGCTATGTCGGCGGCTTTCTCGGCGCCGTGGTCGCCGACGAGCCGCAGGCGGCGCTGGTGGGGCGGGCGACGCTGGCGGCGGGCGGCGATGCCGCCGACGCGGCCGAGGCGATGGCCTACACCCTCGCGGTGACCCTGCCCTCCCGCGCCAGCCTCGGTGCCGGCGGCGGCTGCCTCGCCTTCGTGCCGCATCGCGCCGGACCCGGCGCGGGTGTGCCGCAGGCGATCCTGTTCCCCTCCCGGCCGGGGGGCGGCGCGGGCGGCGACCGGCCGGCGGCGGTGCCGATGCTGCCGCGCGGCATGTATCTGCTGCACGCCAATTTCGGCCACCTGGACGAGGCGCAGCTGATCGCGCCGGCGGAGCGCCTGGCCAGGCTCGGCGCGCCGATGAGCGACGCGCTGGAACACGATATCGGGGTGGTGGCGGGGCCGCTCGCGGGCGACCCGCAGGCCCGTGCCGCCTTCTTCGCCCAGGGCGCGCCGCTGCCGCCCGGCGCGGCCATGGTGCAGCCGGCGCTGGCGGCCACGCTCGCGCGCATCCGCGTCGAGGGCGTCGGCGCGTTCTATGTCGGCCCCGGGGCGCGGAGCTTTGCCGAGGCGGCGACCGCGGCCGGCGGTGACCTCACCGCCCAGGCCATGCAGGCCGCGATCCCGACCATGGCGCCGGCACCGGCGCTGTCCGCCGGGGGCAATGACAGCGTCGCCTTCCTGCCCCTCGATGGCGGTGCCGCGGCGCGGCTGTGGCAGCAGGCGGGCGGCAACCCGGCGGCGATGCGCGTCATCGGCGGCGATCGCCCGGCCTCCACCACCTTCGCCGCGCTCGACCGGACCGGCAACGCCGTGGTCTGCGCCGTCTCGCTCAACAACCTGTTCGGCACCGGGCGCATGGCACCGGGCACGGGCGTGATGCTCGCGGCCTCGCCCGACACCGTCCCCGCGCCGCTGCTGTCGGCGGCGATCGCCTTCGACCCGCATCTGCCCGCGTTCCGCGCGCTGGCGGGCGGCTCCGGCCAGCAGGGAGCGCCGGCCGCCGCCGCGGCGGCGATCGGCCAGGCGCTGGCGGACCGTGGCTCGCCGGCGCACCCGCAACCCGGCTCCGTGCCCGACCCCGGCCGCGCCAATGTCATCGCCTGCACCCGCTACCTGCCCGGCGATCCCGCCAGCTGCGGCTGGGCGGTCGATCCGCGCGGGCAGGGCCTGGCCCTGGGCGGCGGCTAGCGGCGGCGACCATGCTGAAGGTGGGGCGCGGCGCCGTCGTGCCGCCGTTCATGGTGATGGATGTGATCGCCGCGGCCAATGCGCGCCAGGCGGCGCTGGGCGATCGCCGCAAGGTGATCCGCATGGAGGTGGGCCAGCCCGGCACCGGCGCGCCGGCCGGCGCCGTCGCCGCGGCGATGGCGGCCCTGAGCGCGGGGCTGCCGATGGGCTACACGGAGGCGATGGGCCGCGCCTCGCTGCGCGCGCGCATCGCCCGCCATTACCGCGACTGGTACCAGGCCGAGGTCGATCCCGCGCGCATCGCGGTGACGGTCGGCGCCTCGGGCGCCTTTCCGCTCGCCTTCCTCGCCGCCTTCGACCCCGGCGACCGCATCGCCATGGCGAGCCCGTTCTATCCGCCCTACGTCAACATCCTCGCCTCCCTCGGCATGCAGCCGGTGCTGATCGAGGCCGGGCCGGAAACGCGCTTCCAGCCCAGCATCGCGGCACTCGAGCGGCTCGATCCGCGGCCGCAGGGTCTGATCGTCGCCAGTCCCTGCAACCCGGCGGGCACCATGCTGCACCCCGACGAGCTCGCGGCCATCGGCGCCTGGTGCGCGGCCGAGGGCGTGCGGCTGATCTCCGACGAGATCTACCACGGCCTGCACTACGAGACGCCGGTGGCGACCGCCGCCGCGATCCCCGGCGCCGTGGTGGTCAACTCGTTCTCGAAATATTTCTCGATGACCGGCTGGCGCATCGGCTGGATGGTGCTGCCGGCGGACCTGGTGCGCCCCGTCGAGTGCCTGGCGCAGAACCACGTCATCAGCGCGCCGCACATCGCCCAGGTCGCGGCGGAGGCGGCGTTCGACTGCGCGGAGGAGCTCGACGCCAATGTCGCGCGCTACCGCCGCTCGCGCGATGTGCTGCGCGCGGCCCTGCCCGGGGCGGGGCTCGATCTCGTGACGCCGGCTGAGGGTGCCTTCTACCTCTGGGCCGACATTTCCCGGCGCAGCAACGACTCCCAGGAATTTGCCGCGCGGCTGCTCGCCGAGGCCGACATCGCGGCCTCGCCCGGCGTCGATTTCGACCGCGGCCGCGGCGCCCGCTATGTCCGCTTTTCCTATTGCGGCCCCGAGGCCGACATGGCGGCGGCGGCGGCGCGCATCGCCGCCTGGCGCGGCTAGAGCAACATCCGATCAGGTGGAGTCATCATGATCGGATTTCTTGCTCCAGGAAGCGTATAAGTTAGAGCAACCTCCGGCGCGAGGGAATCATCCGTCGGGAGGTCGTTACGGATCCGTCACGTCGGCGGCGGGCGGCGCGCCATCATGCTGCGGTAGCGCTCCTGCCCGCGCGTGAGGTGCTCGCGCATCGTCGCGCGCGCCGCCGCCGCGTCGCCGGCGCGGATCGCGGCGAGGATGGCGCGGTGCTCCTGCTGGAAGGTGCGCATGTAGAGCAGGCGGTCGCCGCTCGGCCCGCCCTCGAGACGGATCGCCTGGCGCGGCACCACGAAGCTGCCGAGATAGTCGAGGAAGCGCTGGAACTGCGCGTTGTGCGTCGCCGCCGCGATCGCGGCGTGGAAGCGCATGTCCTCCTCGATCGCCGCCTCGCCGCGGTCGATCGCGCGGTCGATGGCGGCGAGGGCGGCGGCGAGCGCGCGGTGCGTGCGCGCCGTCGCGCGCTCCGCGGCGAGGCCGGCGGCTTCCATCTCCACCGCGAGGCGCAGCTCCATCACCTCGACCAGGCCGCCGAGCGCACCGAGGCTTGCCGTCTCGATGCGGAAGGGCTCACGCGCGGCGCCCTCGGCGACGAAGCCACCCATCCCCTGGCGCGTGACGACGAGGCCGCGGGCCTTCAGCGCTGCGATCGCCTCGCGCACGACGGTCCGGCTGGCCTCGAAGCCGGTCATCATCGCAGCCTCTGTGGGCAGGCGCGCGCCGGGCGCGAGCCGCCCCGAGGCGATTTCCTCGGCGAGGCGCTCGGCGATCTCGGCGGCGCGCGATGGTGGGCGGGCGATCGGGCGCAGCAGGATGGGGCGGCTTGACAGGAGGCGCCTCCCGGGCTGTATGGTTGTCAGACAAGATGATGATTAACCGGCACGGACGCCGGGGTCAAACCCGTCCTGCCTGCCAAGGGGAGAGAAACGATGATCCAGCGTCGGCATGTGCTCGGGATGGGGGCGGCCGCAGCCGGGCTTGCGGCGGCGACACCGGCCTTCGCGGGGACGGTCTGGAAGCAGGCCAATCCGCATCCGGAGGGCTATCCCTCCGTCGTCGCGATGGAGAATTTCGGCAAGAAGCTGGCGGCGGCGACCCACGGGCGCCTCTCGACGCAGATGTATGCGGCGATGCAGCTCGGCGCCGAAAAGGAAACGATCCAGCAGGCCCAGATCGGCGCGATCCAGATGCTGCCCGCGAGCGTGGGCGCGCTGGCCGCCGTCGTCGACCAGCTCAACGTCTTCAACCTGCCCTTCGTGTTCCGCAGCACCGCGCAGATGCAGCGCGTGGTCGACGGCAAGGTGGGCCAGGACCTGCTCGACACCATCACCAACAATCCGAACTCGAAGCTGGTCGGCCTGGCCTGGATCGATGCCGGCGCGCGCAGCGTCTATGACACCCGCCGCCCGATCCACGGTCTCAAGGACCTCAAGGGCCTCAAGATGCGGGTGATCCAGAACCCGATCTTCCTCGCGATGATGAACGCGATGGGCGCCAACGCGATCTCGATGGGCTACGATCAGGTGTTCAGCGCGCTGCAGACCGGCGTCATCGACGGCGCGGAGAACAACCTGCCGAGCTATGTCTTCGACCACCATTACGAGGCGGCGAAGCACTACACCTTCACCGAGCACCTCATCCTGCCCGAGGTGCTGATCTTCTCGCGCGCCACCTGGGACAAGCTGTCCAAGCCCGACCAGGAGCTGGTGCGCCACCTCGCCAAGGAGACGCAGGCGGAGGCGCGCGCGCTGTGGGCGCTGAAGGACAAGGCGGCCCTCGCCAAGATGATCGAGGCGAAGATCGACATCGTCCACCTCAAGGACAAGACCGAGTTCGTGCGCGCGGTGCAGCCGGTGTGGAAGAAATACGGCACCAAGTACGAGGCGATGATCAAGCGCATCCAGGCGGTCGCTTGATCGAGGCCGGGCGGTGCCGCCGCGCGCGGCACCCTTCGCTGTAGGTGGAACGATGACGCGGTTGCTGCGCGCCACGATGGACGTTCTGGATACGATCTGTATCACCGTCGCCAGCGTGGCGCTCGTCGCCATCGCCGTCATCGTTCCCTACGGCGTCTTCACGCGCTATGCGCTGAACGAGGGCTCGGCCTGGCCCGAGCCGGGCGCGATCCTGCTCACCATCCTGATGACGTTCCTCGGCAGCTGCACCTGCTATCGCGGCAGCGTGCACATGCGCGTCACCATCGTGCGTGAGGCGATGCCGCCCTTCTTCAGGGCGCTGTCGGGCATCGCAGCCGAGCTCGTCGTCGCCGCGCTGGCGCTGTTCATGCTGGTCGACGGCACCGGCCTGGTGCGCGCCACCTGGTACGAGGACGTCGCCTCGTTTCCCTGGCTCAAGGTCGGCGTCACCTACCTGCCGATCCCCATCAGTGGCGCGATCCTGCTGCTGTTCGTCGCCGAGCGCCTGCTGATCGGCCCGCCCGCCGCAGCGCCGGATCCCGCCCACGCCGTCACGGTCGATTAGCCATGAGCGTTCTCGTTCCCCTGTTCGCGATGTTCGGCTGCTTCGCGATCGGCGTCCCCATCGCCTATGCGCTCGGCATCGCCGCGATCGCGGGCGGGCTCTATGTCGGCGTGCCGCTGCCGGCGGTGATGCTGCAGATCTCGAGCGGGGTCGGCAAGTTCGCGATGCTGACGATCCCCTTCTTCGTCCTCGCCGGCGCCATCATGGCGGAGGGCGGGATGGCGCGGCGGCTGGTGGCGCTGGCCAATGTCATCGTCGGCTACACGCGCCTGCGCGGCGGGCTTTCCGTCGTCAACGTCCTGGCGACGACGTTTCTCTCCGGCATCTCCGGCTCCGCGGTCGCCGACACCTCGGCGATCGGCTCGGTGCTGATCCCGCAGATGGTCGAGAGCGGCTATCCCCGTGCCTTCGCCACCGACGTCACGATCAGCGCCTCGGTGCAGGCGCTGCTGGTGCCGCCGAGCCACAACGCGGTGATCTACTCGGTGGCGACCGGCGGGCTGATCTCGGTGATCTCGCTGTTCATGGCCGGGGTGATGCCGGGGCTGCTGCTCGGTTTCGCGATCATCCTGCTGTGCCTGTTCTATGCCTACCGCGATCGCCATCCGCGCGGCATGGTCGTGCCCGCGGGTCAGGCGCTGCGCATCGCAGGCGAGGCCTTCTGGGGCCTGGTCACGCTCGGGATCATCCTGGGCGGTATCCTCGGCGGTGTCTTCACAGCGATCGAGGCCGGCGCCGTCGCCTGCGTCTGGGCCTTCTTCGTCACCATGTTCATCTACCGCGACTATCGCTGGCGCGACCTGCCGCTGCTGGTGACGCGCACGCTGCGCACCGTCGCGATGGTGCTGACGTTGATCGCCTTCGCCGGCTCGCTCGGCTACATCATGGCGATGGTGCAGATGCCCGCGAAGGTGACGGATTTCTTCCTCACCCTTTCGCACAACAAGTACGTCATCCTGTTCCTGGTGAACGTGCTGCTGCTGCTGCTGGGCACCTTCATGGACATGGCGCCGTCGATCCTGATCACGACGCCGATCCTGCTGCCGGTGATGGCGAATTTCGGTGTCAACCCGGTCCATTTCGGCATCATCATGATGCTCAACCTCGGCATCGGCCTGTGCCACCCGCCGGTGGGCGGCATCCTCTTCGTCGGCTGCGCCGTGGGCGAGATCTCGATGGAGCAGGTCGTGAAGTCGATCTGGCCGTTCTATCTCGTCATGTTCGCGGTGCTGATGCTGGTCACCTACATCCCCGCGATCTCCCTCTGGCTGCCCCATTCGCTGGGGCTGTGAGGCGCTACATCCCGACCGGATAGTTGGGCCCGCCGCCGCCCTCGGGCGTGCACCAGTCGATGTTCTGGCCGGGGTCCTTGATGTCGCAGGTCTTGCAGTGCACGCAGTTCTGCGCGTTGATCTGCAGGCGCGGGTGGCCCTCCTCGGCGCCCACGATCTCGTAGACGCCGGCCGGGCAGTAGCGTGTCTCGGGGCTGCGGAAGCTGATCCAGTTGCGGCTGATCGCCTGCTCGGGATCGCGCAGGCACAGATGCGCGGGCTGGTTTTCCTCATGGTTGGTGTTGCTGATGAACACCGAGGAATTGCGGTCGAAGGTCAGCACCCCGTCTGGCTTCGGGTAGGCGATCGGCTTCGCCTTGTCGGCCTCGAGCAGCGTCTCGTGGTCGGCATGACGGTAGCCCAGCGTCCACGGCGCGCGGCCGCGCAGGAGGTAGGTGTCGATGCCGGCGTTCAGCATCCCGCCCCACAGTCCCCACCGCGAGAAGCCGGGGCGGACGTTGCGCACCGCGCGCAGCTCCTCGTGCAGCCAGCTGGCGCGGAACGCGGCGGTGAGCCCGGTGGGCTCGCTCTCGCCCGCGGCCCGCGCCGCGAGCACCGCCTCCGCGGCCAGCATCCCCGACTTCATCGCCGCGTGCGTGCCCTTGATCTTCGGCACGTTGAGGAAGCCGGCCGTATCGCCGGCGAGGCAGCCGCCGGGAAAGGTAAGCTTCGGCAACGATTGCAGCCCGCCCTCGGACAGCGCGCGCGCGCCATAGGCGATGCGCCGTCCGCCGCTGAAGGTCTCGCGCAGGGCCGGGTGCGTCTTGAGCCGCTGCATCTCCTCGAACGGTGAGAGATAGGGGTTGCGATAGTCGAGGCCGACGACGAAGCCGTAGGAGACCAGGTTGTCGCCCCAGTGATAGAGGAAGGAACCGCCATAGGTGGCGCTGTCGAGCGGCCAGCCGATCGTGTGCACCACCAGCCCCTTGCGGTGGTTCGCCGCCGGCACCTCCCACAGCTCCTTGACGCCGATGCCGTAGCTCTGCGGGCCGACGCCGCGGCGCAGGTCGAACAGCTCGAACAGCTTCTTGGTGACGGAGCCGCGGCAGCCCTCGGCGAGGATCGTGTGGCCGGCGCGCAGCGCCATCCCCGGCTGGTAGTTCGCCCCCTTCTCGCCGTTGCGCTCGATGCCCATGTCGCCGGTCAGCACGCCGCGCATCACGCCATCCTCGACGATCGGCGCCGCCGCCGCGAAGCCCGGATAGATCTCGACCCTGAGCGCCTCGGCGCGCACGGCCATCCACCGCACCAGGCTGCCGAGCGAGCCGATATAGTTGCCCGCGTTGTGCATCGCGGGTGGCGTCGGCAGGCGGAACGAATGGCTGCGCGTGAGCCAGAGCAGGCGGTCTTCCTCGACGGCCGTCGTGAGCGGCGGTTCGTCCTCGCGCCAGCCCGCCAGCAGCTCGTCGAGGGCCCGCGGCTCGATCACCGCGCCCGAGAGCGTGTGCGCGCCGACCTCGCTGCCCTTCTCGACGACGCAGACGCCGAGTTCGGGTGCCAGCTGCTTGAGTCGGATGGCAGCCGCGAGCCCGGCGGGGCCGGCCCCCACGATCAGCACGTCGAACTCCATCGTCTCGCGTTCGGTCATTCCGTCCCCCGCGGTTCCGGCCCGCGTTGCGGCCGGCCGGACGGATGGTTTAGCAACAGCACCGGCTATTGAAAGAGGCGAGGGGCAAGGGCGCCGTGGACGAACTCGCGGCACTGCGCTGGCAGGTCGAGATCGGGGCCGACGAGGCGATCGCGCCGGCGCCCGTGAACCGTCTCGCCCGCGCCCCGCTGGCGCGCCCCGCCGCGCCCGACTCCACCGCCGATCCCCCCGCCGATCCCCCCGCCGATCCTG